>NZ_JBGOOI010000004.1:0-112968 GCF_041439605.1 Vibrio sp. 1F169
TCAACACTTGGGATTTAGTGTTGGCTACGCAACACCTTAATCCTTATTTGTTAGCTTACTACAACAAAGTAAACGAAAAACTGGTATTAGAAATATTTTTCGTAGTTATCAATCTGTCAGGTAAATCCACACCTACAGCTTCTGAATACTTATCAATGACTTCGTCTATTCTTTCTTTCGTTACAGTTGGGTAGATCCCCAAGCACCACATGCTGCGCAGGTCATTCTCGGATTGCTTGAGTTTCCAGATTTTTTGGATATCCGCCATCATGCCTTTGACACACGACGCAGCACTCTGGTTTTGCTTAACCTCAAGCGCAATATAGCTACTGCGCGAGCTCCGCTTCTTTCTTATCAAAAAGTCTATATACATTCGTTCTTGGTAACCCGACATTCTTTTATCGATTGAGTACCCAAATTCTCGAATAATTTCACTTACATTTTTATGCTGCTGCAAAAAGCTCGCAAACTCGATCTGGAACCAAATTTCCCATCCCGTAAATTCATGCTGGTTTATCAAATTAAACTTATTTTGCACTTCCTCTTGTTCAAAGAAGCATTCCACTAAACTTAGAACAAATTCAAAGTCATCTTTCACAGCTACAATTACCCTCGTGTAAGCTAACAGTTCTTAGACAGAAAAATTCTGCATTTAAATATAGAATTTTTCTATCTAGTTTCATATGCACGGCACTCTACCATGATTAATCACAGTATTTCAGTGACTTAAAACATAGATAAGCTCATTGAATGACAAAATGCAGAATATTTCTATATAGTATGGTTTTAGCGAAAACCTCACTAAACTGTACGTAAACACAGTACCCACCTTACATACCCCAAACACAAAAAAACCTGCCATTTATGCGAAAATAAATGGCAGGCTTTATACGTTAGTTACGCTTGTGAATTGCTAGCTTACGCCGCTTCGAATGCGAGGGCCTTCTTCTCTACCTGACGGAAGACCAGCGTTAATACACCATTCACGGCTAGGTAGAATGCGCCAGCAATGCCGAACACTGTTAGCGTGTCGTAGGTTTGGCCGTTGATACGCTGAGCGTAACCCATCAAATCCATGATGGTGATGGTGCTTGCCAGTGATGTACCTTTGAAGACTAGAATCACTTCGTTCGAGTATGCTGGAACGGCGCGACGTAGAGCGTATGGCAGTAACACTTTAAGCGTTGCGATTTTGTCCATGCCTAATGCGCGACATGCTTCCCACTGCCCTGCTGGAATCGCGTTGAATGCGCCTCTGAACAGTAGCGTGCTGTATGCCGCGGTGTTCAATGCTAGTGCTAACATTGCGCAGAACCAAGGTTGGCTAAGCCATGCCCATAGGAAGCTTTCACGAATCCAATCGAATTGACCCGGGCCGTAATACACCAAGAAGATCTGAACCAACAATGGTGTGCCGGTAAACAGAGTAATGATGCCACGTGTTAACCAGTGAATCGCCGGTATTCTTAGGATTAGCGTTACCGTCATCAGCAATGACAAGATACAACCAACAAGCAATGAAGCACCTGTGAGTTGAAGACTGGTCACTAAGCCTTCAAGCATTTGAGAGAGGTATTGTTGATTCATGCCATTGCCCCTTTGTTACCCAAACCTTGAATAGAGAACTTACCATCAATCACTTTTACCAATCTTTGTGTGATTAAAGTGATGACCAAATAGATTGCTGCTGCTGTCGCGTACCAAGTGAATGCTTCGTGCGTAGCTGCTGATGTTAATTGCGCTTGTTTCAATAGATCGGTTACGCCAATCAATGAAACCAGTGCTGTGTCTTTCAATAACACTAACCATTGGTTGGTTAACCCTGGTAGCGCGTGTCTTACAGCTTGTGGCAATACGACTCTGAAGAAAGCATGAGATTGCGAAATACCAAGCGCACTTGCTGCTTCTCTCTGGCCTTTGCTTACTGCTTTCAACGCACCACGAATAGTTTGCGAAGCGTAAGAAGCAAAAATAAGTGACAGTGCAACAACACCAGATAAGAACGGGCTCACTTCTATGAAGTCGCCTGTGATCATGAACAGAACTTGTGTCGAACCAAAGTAGATAAACAGTACGACCAGAATTTCTGGTAAACCACGAACAATCGTCACAAATGCAGTCGTTGGCCATTTGATTGCAATACGACGAGACATCTCACCACTTGCAAACAACACTGCTAGAACCAATCCAACCAATAGGCTTACGAACGCAAGCTGAACTGTCATCCAGCTTGCTTCGACGAGCCCTAAAGAGTAACCCGTTAATTCCATAAATTACTTACCGAAGTACTTGTTAAAGATCTTGTCGTATTCGCCGTTCGCTTTCACTGCTGCAAGTGCAACGTTAAGCTGGTCTACAAGTTCTTGGTTACTCTTGTTTACTGCGATACCAAAGCCGTTACCGAAGTACTCTTGGTTTGTTACTTGGTCGCCTACATACGTTAGGTTGTCTTGCTTTTTGAACCATTCAGCTACTACCGCTGTGTCACCAAATACTGAATCGATACGACCGTTTTTCATGTCGATGAATGCATCTTGGTAGCTTGAGTAAGGTACCGCTGTTACGCCAGCCATTTGCTCAAGTAGGAAGCTCTGGTGAGTTGAACCGTTTTGAACGCCAACACGCTTACCTTCTAGTGCTGCTTGGTCTGCTACTTTACCTTCAATAGAGATGAATGCTGCCGAGTTGTCGTAGTAAGCGTTAGAGAAGTTTACTTGTTTAAGACGCGCTTCAGTGATGTCCATTGCCGAAATAGCGGCATCGTAACGTTTGAATTTAAGCGCTGGGATCAAGCTATCGAACGCTTGGTTGTGAAAAGTACAAGTTGCTTTCATCTCTTCACAAAGTGCGTTTGCTAGGTCTACGTCAAAACCTTGGATTTGGTTGTTCTCGTCCATGTATTCGAATGGTGCGTAAGTCGCTTCCATTGCGAATTTGATTTCGTCTTGTGCCGATGCATTAACAGCCATGCCTGCAGAAGAAAGGCCGATAAGTGAAGCTAGTAGAATCTTTTTCATTTTGTTACTCCGAATCTGTGTGATTTTGACCTGTGGCCATTTTTATAATTTGATTGTTTTAATCGATGTTGTGTTTAGCTAAATCTAGTGAGTCAACTTAGGTTTAATGCGTAAGATACTCGGCAAACTCGGGGGTCTGCGGGTTAACGAATGAATCGCTGGTGCCGTGTTCAACGATGTACCCTTTTTCTAGATACAGAACGTGGCTAGCAATCTTCTTCGCGAAATCAACTTCGTGTGTCACAACCACTTGAGTAATGCCCGTTCCACTCAACTCTTTAATAATGCTCACAACTTGGTTGGTGATCTCAGGATCAAGCGCCGCTGTTGGTTCATCAAACAACAACACATCCGGTTTCATCATCAGCGCACGTGCAATCGCAACACGCTGTTGTTGACCACCAGACAGTTGAAGTGGCCAAGCGTCTGCTTTGTCGGCAAGTTGAAGTGTCTTTAGTACTTCTTGAGCTTGCTTAATCGCTTCTTGCTTATCTAAACCCGCTACTTTGGTGGGAGCTTCAATTAAGTTTTCCATCACCGTCATATGTGGCCACAAGTTGTATTGTTGGAACACCATGCCAACTTTACGACGAAGTTTAAGCCCCTGCTTTTCTTGGATCTGGCTTGAAAAATCGAATTGCTCGTTCGCAATGTCTAATTCGCCGTTGTCCGCGATTTCTAACAGGTTCAATACACGCAGTAATGAACTCTTGCCCGCACCGCTTGGGCCAAGCAATACCAAGGTTTCGCCACTTTCACAGTCAAAGCTGATGTCATGAAGAACTTGGGTATTACCGTATGATTTGTTGATGCTCTTTACTTGAATACTCATGCCACAATACTGCATTAATTATCATTTGTTGGTTATTCTATTCAATTCGATGTTTTATGCAAGAAAAATGTATAAAAAACTGTTTTGTTGAATTTTTGTAACGAGAGTTGCGCAAAAAACAGTCGCTATAACTGGTCTTATAACCAAAAATCACAAGTTACTGATAAGCTTGATATCGAGGAAAAAGCAAACGTTTCTCTTCCAATTAAAAAATCAGTACAAGATCTAAGAACCTGTAGCTTCCATTAGCTATTGGCTTACGCTCACATGCATAAAAATTAGAATCAAATAGCTCGTTTGATCTTTATTTCAAGCGCCACTAAATGCTTAATGTTCCTTTTGAACAGTAAGATTCCCTCACTTGCTAGGCATCAAAGTCCGAAAATTGAGTATCCTAGGAAGCATCAGTCAGCGATGCGTGCTTTAATGGTTTCTCTTGTAAGCAACAAACATTTACGAACGACTAGCACTTAATTCGTGACATGTACGTACAAACAACAAGCCATCTACTCTTAAAGCGACAACACATTAAGGCAGTCATATGCAAAACGACGTCTCTTCTACGCGTGACTCTACTCAGCGAACGGCTCAACGATCGACTAAAAAAGCGCCACAACCCAAACCTGAGAAGAAAAGCCTCAGTATTTTATTTGAGCTCAGCAAATTTATTCAGCCCTATAAAGGCCGTGTGATTGCAGCATTGATTGCGTTGATCTTCACGGCGAGCTTAACCCTTTCAGTCGGACACGGTATTCGTCTTCTTATCGACCAAGGCTTCAGTCAACAATCGTTATCAGATTTAGGCAGTGCGATTCAATTCATCATGGTTGTAGTCGTGTTGATCTCGATTGGCACCTTTTTCCGCTTCTATTTAGTCTCTTCTGTTGGGGAGCGTGTGAGTGCAGATATTCGCCTGTCGGTTTTCAATCACGTGGTGACACTTCATCCGAGTTACTTTGAAACCAATGGCAGTGGCGACATCATGTCGCGTATCACAACCGACACAACTCTGCTTCAAAGCATTATTGGTTCGTCGTTTTCTATGGCGATGCGTAGCGCATTAATGTGTATTGGCGCAATCATCATGCTGTTCGCGACCAACATTAAGCTAACGCTGATCGTGTTGGCCTCTGTGCCGTTTATCCTGATTCCGATTTTGGTATACGGTCGACGAGTGAGAGCCCTATCTCGCCAAAGCCAAGATTCGATGTCTGATGTGGGTTCTTATGCTGGCGAAGCGATTGAGCATATTAAAACGGTGCAAAGTTATAGCCGAGAAGCACAAGAGAAAGCGTCATTTGCGATTGAAGTGGAAAAAGCATATGAAATTGGTCGCCAACGTGTAAAACAGCGCGCGATTCTTATCTCTGGTGTGATTGTTATCGTGTTCAGTGCGATTGCAGGCATGCTTTGGGTTGGTGGCAGCGATGTCATCAACGGCACGATGTCGGCGGGTGATCTGGCTGCATTTGTCTTCTATGCGATCATGGTTGCTTCATCGCTAGGTACGATTTCTGAAGTGATGGGTGAATTGCAACGTGCTGCAGGCGCAACAGAGCGTTTGATCGAGATTCTACAAGTTGAAAGCCACATTGTTGCGCCTGTAGAAAACCCAACGTCACTGGATAACGTGACACCAGAAGTCGCTTTTGATGATGTGACCTTCTGTTACCCATCAAGGCCGGACCAGCCCGCAACAAGCAACCTCACGCTAACGGCCCATGAAGGTAAAGTGTTGGCATTGGTTGGCCCGTCTGGCGCAGGTAAAACCACCCTATTCGAACTGCTGCAACGTTTCTACGACCCACAAGTGGGCAAAGTGACGTTAGGCGGTGTTGAACTGAATCAGTTTGATCCGAATGAACTGAGAAAGCAGATGGCGCTTGTACCGCAGCAACCCGCCCTGTTCAGTAACGATGTGTTCCATAACATTCGATATGGGAACCCAGAAGCAACGGACGAACAAGTTATCGAAGCGGCAAAAAAAGCGCACGCACACGAGTTCATCCAAAACCTACCTGAAGGCTATCACAGCTTTCTTGGTGAACGCGGTGTGAGATTGTCTGGCGGTCAGCGTCAGCGTATCGCAATCGCTCGTGCCATCTTAAAAGATCCGAATATTCTATTGTTGGACGAAGCAACCAGTGCGCTAGACAGTGAAAGTGAGCATCACGTTCAACAAGCTTTAGAAGAGTTAATGCGTGGCAGAACGACCATCATTATCGCGCACCGTTTATCAACAATTAAACACGCAGACCAAATTGCGGTACTCGATAAAGGACAGCTAGTAGACATCGGCGACCACCAGTCTCTCATCAATAGCTGCGAATTGTACCAACGCCTAGTTGAACTGCAATTCAAACACCTTAATCGCTAAGTTATGGAGCAAATGCGTTCAAGTCATTAAGTAATGAAAGACTAAGTCCCTGACATTGCGTGGTTTCAAGCTTCAAAAACTTAAATCAGACGTGTTGCAGTTTTGTTAATTTAACGGTAGGGTTTTTATTCCAATAACAACTTATCCCGATGAAGGATAAGCAGATAACGTTAATTACCCAGATAACACTAACTACACAGATAAAAATAAGAGAGTTCGCATGGAAGCACTATTATCTGACTACCCGGTAGTAACAGAAATCCCTGTCGCTTGGGGAGAAATGGACGCGCTTAATCACGTTAACAACGCCGTATATTTTCGTTATTTCGAAACTGCTCGCTTAGATTTTTTCAAGCATGTCGAGCTGATGGAAGAGATGGCGATTACCAAAGTTGGCCCTGTTCTTGGCGACACTTATTGTAAATATTTCAGACCAGTCACGTATCCAGACACGCTGATGATTGGTTCGCGTGTTACAGACATTCAAGACGACCGCTTCACCATGGAATACGCGATCGTCAGTAAGGCTCAACAGAAGCTGACGACAATCGGCACTGCGACCATCGTTATGTTCGATTTTGCTTCAAACCAAAAAGCGCTGCTTTCACTGCGTTTAACCAATGAAATCGAGAAGATGAACACGTTAAAGAGCCCATGCTTCAAACAGGAAGCTGTGACGGAATAACGTATTCGCTGATTCAGAATACTCAGATACAGAAAGGCCACTCGATTGAGTGGCCTCTTGTTTATTGGTTCAGAGTGATTATAAGCGGTTAAGCCTTATAGACCTTTAGTGTTATAAGCCTTGAACCCTATAGACCTTGCACGTATTGAGCGTTAGTTCGAACTTCAACCATCTGCTCTAGGTTCTGTTGTGAACCATCAACGCCGTCAATCAAACCTTGGAAGTGTTTGATAAGCTCTACTTTGTCTTGTACTTCTTTCGAACCCGCACCGATGTTGGTTAGGTCGATGAAGAACTCGTCGAACAGACCAGAGAAATCCGTTACAGCGTCATGGTTTAAGAACTGCTCGTGGTTGTAAATGCTTGGGTAGCCGCCCTTCTGCTTATCAACCGCGAAAGAGATACCTTTCACGTTGGTTATCGTGGTCGCTTTCTCACACTTCAGCATACAACCGGCTTCAATGCTTGGCTTGTTACAACCTACCGTTCTTTGGAAGAAACACTGACGGCTGGTCATCATCAAAATTGGGTGGTAGATGCTGTAGAACAGTTTGAAGTTCTCTGGACGGCGAATATGACGAATCTGACCTTTGTTGATCTCGTTCGAAATGAAAGCGCCGGCACAGTTTAGCTCTTCTTTCAGCGTAACCAATGCGTGAGAGTTTGTGGTGTTCATGAACGGGCCTGCTACCCACTCAATTCCCATCTCGTAAGCTTTGTAGGCAATACCCGTGTTGTTGGTCACGATGCGAGCTGGCTTGATCTCTTCAAGGATACGAACTGCTTCATCGTAATCTTTGCCGATCAATACTGCAGGGAACCAAGGAATCAAACGTGGGTTTGCTGCCAAGATATCGATGTACTTGTTACAACGCTTCTTGAAGCTTTCAGGCAGTTTGAAGTATACATCCGCGTCAGTTACGTCACACAGGTGCAAATCTTCCACATCAGCGATAAGCATCGACATGGTTGGCTTCTCGTTCACCTTCGGTTGCTGAGGCAGTGCTGGCACTTCAACGTGCTTAATCACTTTCACAGAACCATTTAAGATGAAATCGATTTCGTCTTTTAAGACCGACACTTCTTTCAAAGGAAGAATCAGACCTTCATCTAAGTTGTCGTAGTTACAGTTTTCAAGCGTATGAACAGCACTCTTCACTGACTTGAAACGCTTTTCAAGTAACGCCTGAGTAATCGCAGTCTCTTTAGCTGTTGCCAACAACGATTGAGATTGAACCGTAAAGTTTTCTTTTGGTGTGTTCACTGTCACCGTAAATGGTTGACCCACCTTAGCGCTAAACGACAATGACACCGGTGTTTTACTAATATCAAGGAACTCGATCTTGTCGCGCATTTCACTACCTAGCGCATTTTTAGCTTCATAAAGATCGCTAGTTACTTCTTGAATTTGCACAACAGAGATTTCATTGTTCTCTTTCGTCGCTTTATCTACAGCATAATTCATGCTGTTGTCGCGAGGGTTATCGATGAACATGTCTTTCGTTAGGTTGCCCTTAAGGAAAGAGTTGGTGAAATCACGGTTGAATACTTTGTGTAGGTTCGAATCGTCTTCGATCAACAAACCACTTTCTACAAAGCTATCAATCTGTTTGCGCCACGTCTCTACCACAGTGTATACGTAGTGTGCGCCTTTAATACGGCCTTCTACTTTCAACGAGTCAACTTTCGCGTCAACCAGTTCAGGTAGGTCGTAGTAAGCGGAGTTATCTTTCAAGTTCAGTGGAAACTTGTTGCCTGCGTTGGTGATTTCGTATTCATCACGACACGCTTGGCTACAACGCCCACGGTTACCTGAGTTACCCACACTTACTGAGCTTGAGTAACATTGACCAGAGAATGCGATACACAAAGCGCCATGTACGAACACTTCAGTCAATACATCGTGATCGTGTGCCACTTCCGTCAGCATTTTGATTTCTGGTAGGTTCAATTCACGAGACAAGTTAACGCGCGTCGCGCCAATCTTAGACAAGAACTTAATCTGGCCTTCGTTGTGCGTCGTTAACTGAGTCGATGCGTGAACATCTAACGATGGGAAATGCTTTTTCACCAAATCAAACAAACCAAGATCTTGAACGATGATGCCGTCTAGTTTGGTGTTCACCAGTTGGTTCAGCAATTTAGTGATAGTCTTAATTTCATGCTCCAGCAGCACAACGTTAAGAGTCAGAAACACTTCACAACCATATTCATGAGCAAGGCGAATCACACCATTCAACTCATCTAACGAAAGGTTAGAGGCTCTGTTACGAGCGTTGAAGGTGTCTAAACCACAATAAACCGCATTGGCACCGGCCACGATAGCGGCTTTAATCGCCTCGACATCGCCACCTGGGGCTAATAACTCAATCTTTCTGCTCATTTTTGAAGTCGCTCACTTACTTATAATTTTTAAGGCGCGTATTCTACCTACAACACGATCTCTTTACCACCTAACAACACTTTCCAAACTAAATGACCTCAATAATGCCAAACGAATTCGATTTACCTATCCTTTATTCTTTAAGACGCTGCCCTTACGCTATGCGAGGCAGGATGGGCATCGCACTATCACAGCAGAAAGTGTTACTTCGAGAAATTATTACCAAAGATAAGCCTAGCGAACTATTGGCAAGTTCGCCAAAAGGCACTGTTCCAGTATTGGTATTGCCTGATGGTCAAATCATAGAACAGAGCTTAGATGTGATGAACTGGGCGCTTCAACAAAACGATCCTCAAGATCTTCTGCGCTTAAGCAATCCAATACTTAGCGAGCAAGTCCAACAACTCATCGAAACCAACGATGAAGAATTCATTGGTCACTTAGAGAAATACCGCGCTTCAGTGCGTTACCGAAACATCGATAGTGAACAACGCAGACAAGCCTGTGAAGGATTCATCAGCAAGTTAGAGGCATTACTCACCAATCAGCCTTATTTCTTTGGAGAAACGCCAAGCCTCGCCGACTTTGCTGTGATGCCGTTTGTTAGCCAGTTCGTAAGAGTCGAGAAGAAGTGGTTTGTGCAATCTGAATATCAGAACGTAGGACGTTGGTTAAGAGCGCACCTCGACAGTAAGCTCTACACCCAAGTCATGAAGCAATACCCTTTGTGGAATGAAACCAAGCAAGATTGTGTTTTTGGGTAGCATTAAGTCGCTATGAATTGCTGGAGATAACTCCATATTGCTGAAGATTGCCGAAGATGACTGAAAACAGTTCTAAATAAGCATAGACAGCTCTCTATTGTTATGAAAATCGTGACACTGAATCGCAAGCGATGCTATTGATGGCATATTAGATATCAACGAAAATCGCATTTCACTCAATCACAACGTTAGTTTGAAATGCGCTATGCCAAAAAACAAAGTAAACACATTCAACACACCTAACCCCGATTTTAAAGGGTTCGCGAAAGTTTCACTGTTAGTGGCCTTCTCGCTTGCCCTTTCAGGCTGTAGCGCGAAAAACAAAGCAACCAACACAAGCCCATCTGCTGCGCAGCAGAATCAAACCTACACGGCGAAAAGCTTCAATAAACCCAATAGCAAAGTTACGTTGATCCTCTCTTTTTCTGGTGGCGGCACACGAGCGGCTGCGCTCTCATATGGTGTGTTGCAAGCATTGCGCGACACCAACATCCAAGTAAATGGTGAAACGGTCAATCTGTTAGAAGAAGTTGATATGATCAGTTCGGTATCCGGTGGCAGCTTTACCGCCGCGTATTATGGTTTGTATGGTGACCAGATATTCGAAGATTACGAAGAAACGTTCCTTTATCACGAAGTCTCAAAAGATCTGTTCTCCATCCTTTTATCTCCGACTTATTGGTTCTCGTACGCCACCAGAACAGACAAAGCCACCGACTATTACAAAGCCAACATCTTCGGTGAAAGTACATTTGCCGACATGCACCGAGAAGATGCACCCTACATTGTTATTAACGCGACCGACATTTCAACGGGTTCGCGTTTTTCATTCACACAAGAGTATTTTGACCTCATATGTTCAGACTTGAACAGCTATTCAGTGTCCAGTTCGGTGACGGCTTCTTCTGCTGTGCCTTTCGTTTTCACACCTGTGGTACTAGAAAACAAAAATGACTGTGATAAATCAGAGCATTTACAACCCTCGTTTGAGGCCACAAGTTACCGCAACCGAAATCTGATCAAATCGCTAGAGTCCTATAGCAATAAGGATGATGTGAGTTATCTCCACCTTGTGGATGGCGGGATTACTGACAACCTCGGTTTGCTATCGGTATATGAGATGTCTGAATACTTGCGTTACAACGACAACGAAGAGTTGAAAAACTTGTACGACAACCAACACGCGCGCCCTATTGTCATCATTTCGGTTGATGCATCGACGACGCCAGAATCTGGCATTGGAGAGTCGATTGAAGCACCTTCCATGAAACAAACGGTGGATGTCATCACCGATATACAGTTGCATCGCTACAACGATACAACAAAAGATTTGATCGTTGACGAGTTGCAATCTTGGCAAGAACTGGCCTCTTATCAAGGTCGTAAGGTTTCACCCTACTTCATTGAGATCAGCTTGAATAAATCAGACAACAGCGCAAAGCGATATTTGCTCAATCAAATTCCGACGGACTTTATGATAGACAAAGAAAACGTCGACCTATTGATTGAAGAAGGTAACAAACAACTTGTTGCCGATCCGGAATTCCGAAACTTCTTATCATTTGAACGCAACAAATAATGCTAATCTAGTTGCTTATTAAAGCGCAATTTGGCAACTAAAGTTACGTCATAACTTCACCTTTACAAGGATCACTATGGAATTTGAAAACAACATCTTACATCTCGGGTCATTCTTTGCAGTGACCATGGGGATCGTGGTTCTATTTGTCGGACGAAGGCTGAATCAAGTCATCGGTTTTTTGAAAGAGTTCAGCATCCCTGAACCTGTCTCTGGTGGGATTTTGGCATCGCTTCTGTTCGCGGTTTTATACGCGACGACCTCAATCGAAGTGCAGTTTGATCTGTTTGCCCGCGATGTATTATTGGTCTACTTCTTTACCACGATTGGGATTAACTCAAGTTTGAAAGACCTGTTCAAAGGCGGAAAGCCCTTGGTGATTTTGCTAGCAATCACTATCTTCTTCATGATCATGCAGAACATCGTCGGTATTTCTGTCGCATCAATGTTTGGCCTAGAGCCTGTCTTTGGCCTGCTCAGCGGAAGTATTTCACTGATTGGCGGACATGGTACCGCGATTGCTTGGGCACCCAAGGTTGCAGAAGAATTCGGCCTAGAAAGCGCAATGGAAATTGGTATCGCCAGTGCAACGTTCGGGCTGATTTTAGCCAGCCTTATGGGCGGTCCTATTGCAAAGTTTCTCATCAAGCGTCATAACCTCAAACCTACCGATGAGCAATCAGGCTCAATCGATTCAAAGGCCAAAAAGCAACAACAAGCTCTCACATCATTTCAATTTTTGGACGCCGTATTAGCGATCCATATTTGTGTCATTGTCGGCGCGTTGCTTAATGAATTGATCAGTCAAACAGGATTACAACTTCCACTGTTCGTATCGTGTTTGTTTGCGGGTATCGTGATCACCAACGTAATGCCAGACTCCTACCCAAGAATCTCGGGCGCAAAATGGCCGACACGCTCGCCCGCTATCGACTTAATTGCTGAAATCTCTCTGGGTACATTTTTGGCGATGTCATTAATGAGCATGCAGCTTTGGACGCTCATTGACTTGGCGGGTCCTATCTTCGCGATATTGGCAATGCAGCTGCTACTGGCCGTGATAATCAATATCTTCATCGTGTTCCCATCAATGGGTAAGACCTATGATGCGGCTGTTGTATGTGCTGGGTTCGGAGGGATTTCGTTAGGTTCAACACCGACAGCCATGGCGAACATGTCGGCAGTAAGTCAGAAGTATGGGCATTCAGCACAAGCCTTCATCATCGTGCCATTGGTATGCGCGTTCTTCATTGATTTAGCGAACGCACTGATTATTCCTTACTTCATGAGAATGATGTAGCTGACCTTTGTTAACACGGTACACCACAATTTGTTAAAGCGGTGTACCGCAATTTATTTAGGCGGTATACCCCAATAAAAAGAGCCGCTCATACAGAGCGACTCTTTTACTAATGACTCAATTTGACTATCACTAACGACAACCCAAAGCTTATTGAATCGCTATCGAAATCTCGACTTCAGTTTCGCCTTTGTAAAATTCAAAGTCTGTCGTGTAAGTTCGAACATGTGGGCAATCTGCTGCGTTGAAGTACGCCCACACTTCGCCCCATAAATCGATGACCGCTTGAGGAAGTTCACCTTCAGCAGAAAACGTTAAGTATTTGCCTGCTTGTATTTCGGTTTCTACAAGCGCATCTAAATTGTTATCGGTAAGTGCATTGGTACATGCAATAACATCAAACTCACCAGTAAAATCCGATTGGTAATTGGTGTAGACACCATACACTTTTGAATCTGGTGTCAGCTTAGGAAAAGCTTGATCGAAAAAACCTTGCCATAATTGACCTATCTTTGCTTTTGTTGGATCAATCTCATCGGTATTAGTGGTTCTTACTGAAAACCCGTACGCCTTTACGGCTTCAATCGTTTCTACTTTCATTCGTTTTATTCCTAAGCCAATCGACGTTTTAACTATGTAAAATCTTAACTAATCTTGTATCTCTTTGTGGCCACACTTTTCACAGACAAGATGACGAGAAAACTCATCCATTGACGCGATAAACGGGCCAAGGAACCAACCTTTTATCATGCCTGCCCAAAACTCGCTTCGCTTTTGGTTAGGTTTGTCTGCAAACGCACTGGTCTTTCTGACCAACACAACAACGTGTTGTGTGTCTTCTCTGCACGCGGTGCAATAGCATTGTTCTATGGTGTTATTCATTTGAAAGCCTATGACGTTTTGAATGAAATTTGCTGAAAATGAGGATTGTTGACACAGACTTCTAGTGTGGAAAGATCAGTGAGTACGACAAGTTGTTCTATACCTTGAATACTGACCTTAATGCACTCTTCACGGCTATCATTGCGTTGAGTATCTAATCCGACACATTCAATCTGCTCGCCAGACTTCAGCGTTAATTTGATTGGGTATCGGTGCATACACACAATCTCAATATAATCGTAATCGTTGCAACTAATCATAATACCCCTCCAATTCATCCACCACGCTAATGCGACACGCCATACTATGCAATATGCATATAATCAATCATTTACCCAAATCACATTGATGCTCGTCCGAAACTAAACTTGCTTCTAAACCTACTTCTAAACTTAGCTTAATCCAGCTTAACCCATTCACGTTTCTTCTACTCACGCCTGCTTATTCTTTCATTGTTAAATAATAATCGAGAACAAAACAATGAAAACCATGAACCATTTACACGTGTTAGCTTTTTTAGGCTTAGTCGCTTCAATGATGACGTTTAATGCAAGTGCCGCCTCAGAAATCGATGCGAGGCACTTTGCCAATGGCAAAGCCAAATACACGCAGCTTTGTCGGGTGTGTCATGGCGACAAAGGACACGGTGATGGCCCCACTGCCGCTTCATTGCCACACAAGCCCGCCAATATCGCTAATAAACTAGGCGGCTTTTTTACCAGTCCAAGTTCTTTGGCGGATGACATTTTAGAAGGTAACGTAGAACAAGATATGCCAGCATGGCAAGGTGTTATCACAAAGCAAGACGCGTTAGATGTCTTGTCATATATAGATTCAATTCAGTAAATTTTCACTTGTTTGAGCATTCTTGTATAAACACCATGAGGGGCTACATTGTCACGCGTGGCTATATCGGGGACTGCGATTACTTGATCGCTTTCCAATAATGATAAAGCCCGTTGATATCTGAAGAGCACATCAACGACATCGCGCCTTTGATCTGTTCTTCGCTCCACTCCCACCATTTCATTTCTAACAACTGAGCAATCTCAGTGTCATCGAATCGATAACGGATATGACGTGCAGGGTTTGAACCGACAATCGAGTATGGCGCTACATCTTTCGTCACAACCGCTCTACTCGCGATAATCGCCCCGTCACCAACCTTAACACCACTCATGATCATCGCTTCTGTACCGATCCACACATCATTACCAATCACAGTATCGCCAGAGCGTTCAAAGCCGTCGATCGCACCTTCAAACTTCTCGTCGTCTTGATAGAAAAACGGGAAAGTGCTGACCCACTGATTTTGGTGGCCTTGGTTGCCCGCCATCATAAATACGGCACCTGAACCAATCGAGCAATAACTGCCGATGATCAACTTGTCGATGTCTGTTCTATCAGGCAGCAGATAACGTGCACAATCATCAAAGCTGTGATTGTGGTAATAACCTGAATAGTAGCTATGTTCGCCCACGATGATGTTTGGGTTGGTCACTTGTTCTTTCAGTGACTTTCCGACAAACGGGCTCTCAAAATAGTTTTTCATGTTTGTACTCTTAGTTTCGTTCTTTTAATTAGGTACTTTTGTTGCGTGTTTATGGTTTTAACAGGTTTATCTTAGTGTAAATGCCAACGTGCCCTAACGACCGCCTGCAATATCAATAAACGAACCGGTTACATACGAAGCTTCGTCTGATAATAACCATGCGATAGAGTTAGCCACCTCTTCTGGTGTGCCGCCTCGTTGTAACGGTAGCTGCGAAGCGAGTCTGTCTACGCGATCAGGCTCTCCGCCATCTGCGTGCATCTCAGTATAAATACAACCTGGCCTTACGCCATTCACTCGGATATTACGTGAAGCCAATTCAAGCGATAAGCCTTTAGTGAGTGAATCCATCGCACCTTTCGATGCTGCGTAATCCACGTACTCAAACGGTGCGCCCGTTCGCGAAGCCGCAGACGATACATTCACAATCGAACCCGCACCGTCAGCTTGTTTGATAAAGGCTTTACTGCAAAGGAAGCAGCTTGATACGTTCGATTTCATCACCTTTTCAAAGCGATCCAATTCGATGTCAACCAAAGGTGACTGAGTAAATAGAATCCCGGCATTATTGACCAAGTGAGTCACTGGACCTAGCTTGTTACGAGCAATCTCGAATAAGGATTTCACGTCCGATTCAACAGACACATCCGCACGCACGCTTATGGCGGTTCCGCCTTGTTCACGAATCTCGTTCACTAGATCTTCAGCTCGAGACTCATTGTGTATGAAGTTAACACATACAGCATAGCCTTTACTGGCCAACAATTTAGATGTCGCCGCGCCAATGCCTCGGCTCCCGCCTGTTACAATCACTACCTTGTTCAATGAAACCTCCTAATGCCACTTGTTTGTTATAACCTGATTATTCGATACGACCTGGTTTTTCGTTACAAACTGATCGTATCGACACAAACTAATTGTTCGATACAACCTGAATCCACTGCGATCGCCAAGCCGGCGCTTCGAATGGGTCTGGCCAAAACTCAGTTTGCTTTTGAATTAAGCCATCAACAACCGTGTGAAAGGTGATCACTCGGTCTTTCAATACACTGTCTGTAACCGAAACGTCCGTTACTACCGTATCACCTTCACAGACAATTGAATTGAGCGTGAACTCCCAAACACCATTGGCTGGGTATTCAGCATTGATTGCTGTGAAGTTGTCCCGCCCTACCGTCAATTCAGACGACTGCGGCCAATAGCCTTCAAAATCTGTGGCTAGCCATTCACTCGCCTTTGCAAAATCATTACTGCGCATTGCATCCCAAAATCCTAATACCACTTGTTTTGGTGTCATTATTCTTCCTTAAAATCGTTCAGTTATAACGAATTTTCATACATAGCTATTTATGGACGTGAAGACATCGCTTTAAGCATGCTTAAACTATATACCTCTATGTATACTTACCGATGATCGTTAAAAGATCATCGACATGGTTAGCAATATAATCGGGCTTGGTTTGCCAATTTTCAGGTTTCGATCGGCTATAACCGGCAGCCACCGCAATCACTTTTGCGTTGTTACCCAATGCTGCTTCAATATTGCGAGCAAACTGTGTGTCCGCTTCATGGTCACCGATGTACATCAAACAAAGCTCGTTAGACTGATCGGCGCCAAATATGTTCTCAACACACTTCATGCCGCCAAACGGATGCGGTTTTTGATTACCATTCGATACATCGTCATAGCCAACTACTGACTTAAACAACTCACCGATACCGTAGCTATCGAGTACCGTTCGAATATTCAATTGAGAGTTTTGCGAGCAAATCCCATGAGGAAGGTGCGCGAACTGACTGATCACGGTTTCCATTCCCTCAAACAAGGCTACGGGAGTTTGATTTTGCTCTTGATGCTCTGCCCACATACCACCAGCGATCAACATTTCATCATGAGACATCCCATAATAGTCAACATACAAGGCTTGCCAGTTTTTAGCACCGTGGTTAGCTTCACGATAAAGCGCTTCGCTAAGCAAATATTTAGGTAAGTTGTCGCCTGACAAGTGTGGCGCAACTAAAGAGATAATGTCTTTGGTGATTGCGATATTCTTTGGAACGGAGTTGACTAAGGTTCCATCGTAATCCCACAGGATGGCATCTAACTTCATGGTGTATCTCGTTGTTTAAATTGACGATTTCAATTTATCACTTGAAACCCTATTGAGGGAAATCTTATTGTCTTGAATTTCGAAATTTGTCTAATAGGAGCAAAGCTAGAGAACAAACCGTTACTAGCAAACAAAAACCAAACAGCCTTTGCTCACATAACCGCTTTATCAATTGCAATATATCAGTATAATCCCCCGCTCTATAACGCTATCCAGCATTGGAAGAGCGTCATCCAAAATTTTAATGAGTACCCAATGTCGAAACTATTTTTCAAAGGCCGTATTGAAACAAGACAAAATCACGTTCTTGCAGGCTACAACGTAAACCGCGATGTTAAAGTGGGTACTGAAGAGTCACCAGTCAATGTAACGGTTCAAACTGACGCTCGCAAAACTGAAGTTGAAGCAATCGCTGCTGAACATTCAATCTTCGTGACTGTATCTGTGGATGCAGAGAAAGAAGAAAACACACTTGAGTTCGACACGTTGCTAAACAAGCCAAAAACAATGACGTTCGAAAAAACACCTAACCGTAACGATCCATGTTCTTGCGGTAGCGGTAAGAAATACAAGAAATGTTGTGCATAAGCACTTCTGATTCATGCTACTCATAGTGTGATTAAGATGATTGATTAAAACGGGCAGATCACCACGATCTGCCCGTTTTTTTTATGTCCAGAGTTGCTCATTTGGAAATATATTAGCTTTTAGAGAACATTAGCTTTTAGAGAAAAATAGCTTTTGCTCAACCATGATAAATCAACCAACATGCAGGTGAACTATTGGGTTATTTCGCTTTAGCCACTGTCGCTTCTGACAACTTACTTAGTACACCCGATATTTTTTGAATCACTTTGTCACAGCCATTGATCGCGTGACGCTCTACCAAGTAATTAGGATCGTTGTAAGACAACCATACTTTCTTATTGGAATCTTCCGTGACTAACACCTTCTGCGGTAAATCTATCGCGACTTCTTGAGCACATTGCATTAATGGTGTCCCTACTTTCGGGTTACCAAAGATGATGACTTCGGTTGGTCTCAATTCAAGATCGACCTTACTCGCGTTTTTCTGATGGTCGATTCTCGCAAACAAGGTCAATCCTTTGCTTTTGGCGATTTCTTCAAAGCGGTCAGCGGTCTCTTTCACTGAGTAATTACTTTGATATTTAATCAAACCATCAGAAGCCGTAGCTGAAAATGATGCCGAGAGTAAAATGGCGCATAGTGGTAGTAATTTTTTCATCGTCACCTCTGAGATTTAACCTAATCAAACTTACATTCGTAGCGCCACTTCTAAAATCAGCGACGTAACCCATGTCAGTATAGACACGTTTCCATTCTCAATTTGCAGAGAGGATCACTTTTCTAATGCGTCTTATTATCAGCAGTTGAGATAGGAATTGTTTCAAAAGCTAAACACATGATCAGTGCCACGACTTAGTCCCACACTTTTCACACTGGTATTCGTAATCACTGTCGACATAAAAACCGGGAACATTATGGTCACCTTTAAACAATAACGTCATCAGGTACTCCATCAACACGCCTAGTTTCCATTGTTTCTTTTCAGATTCCGCTTCCGCTTTAGATTGAGCATCGGAAGCGTTAACAGCAAGGTGCGGGGTAAGTGCGTTGCACTGCTCACAGTGATAAGGGTGTTTAATATATTTATTATTAAGCATTTATATAAGCCATCTAGCATTTATAAAGTTGACGAATACTAACAACTTATCACTCGGTTCTCGAACTCATTGTTGTCCTTTAGAGTTTTATTAGAAAGAAATGAGACACGAGATAATACCATGTGCCATGTATCTACTTTTATTGGCATTGCGCAGAACAAAAAGAGTAACCGTGTATCGTTTGAAATTTAGTTAAGCGCTTTAATTAGAACCGTGTATTTCCACAGGTTTGCTTCATCTTCTCCGAGCTCGATACTTGCTTCCCCACCCTCTTTATCAAGAATAAAAACAGGCATCTGTCCGCTAGACTCTCCATTTTCATAATCGCATGACATTTTGGCTTCCAGTAGAATAGCGTTAGCTTCATGCTTAGAAAGAACACCCGAATAAACGCATTCTTCAGTTTGAGATGAGACTTCCTGTCCGAAAGAGTCGAACTTAAAGGTTGGGAAGTTGAGTTTTGATTCAGAATCCTCGACAGTGATCGACACTTGGTAATCGATAGCTTCAATATTGTTATCGGTTGCAAATACACAACCGGAAACGCCAAGTAACAATACAGCTAAAGCAGTGGTTTTCATGTGGTTCTTATTCCTTCAACAATGGGCTTGCTACTCTGAAGTAACACTATGAATTCCCGGGTTTAATTTAAACGTTGTTAGGTGAAACTTGTTTGCCATTACTTGGCAAGATAGCTAACTTTTACTTTAATAGCCCTTTGTCCGCAGCACCTTCAAGTTGCACTTCTAGTTCTTTCCATAGAGCACGACTGCCTTTAGAGATACGCTCGCCATTAAAGGTCAGTACTTTGTCTTTGGATATGTTGTGCTTCTTCCAGCTGTGACCATCACCATGGATGTTATGAAGCAAAGGTGGCACTCTATCGATCGCCTTACCAAATCTGGCTTCCGGTGACTCACCCGCTTCGAACTCAAGCCATAAATCCAAATACTCGGTTCTTAAATGGCTTGGCAATGATTTCAGCAAGCGCTCAACACAGTCTCTCTCTTTGAGTTTGTTTTCTTCGGTTTCACTGGCATAAATGATGGTGTCTCCTGCATCGATTTCCCCAAGGTCATGTATCAGTAACATCTTCATCACTCGCGTAATATCGATTTGTTCATTGGCATAGTCTTTCAACATAAGAGCGCTCAAACAGACGTGCCAACTGTGCTCAGCGGAGTTTTCATATCGATCCAATCCAACTGGTTTTGTCTGTCGATGAACATCCTTTAATTGTTCAATTTCGACCATGAATTTCAGAATGCCTTTGATTTCTTCCACGATGAGCTTCCTTTAATTGAGCTTGAGCAACACACGAATGAGCCTTAGCTTATCTACCTGTTAGCCATAGGGTGTTCAGGGTTTAACTGAAGGAGATCCCACAAGTTACCGTAAAGATCTTCAAACACAGCAACGGTACCGTAGCCTTGCTCTTTAGGCTCTCGGACAAAGTTAATGCCCAAAGACGTCATGCGCTCGTAATCACGCCAGAAATCATCGGTGTTTAAGAATAGGAATACGCGTCCGCCAGTTTGGTTGCCGATGAAATCGTATTGCTCTGGCTTGGAAGCTCTAGCAAGTAACAGGCTCACACCTGTTGAATTTGGTGGAGCAACAACAACCCAGCGTTTATCTTCTTCTGGTAGATACGTGTCTTCGATGAGATCAAACTTAAGCTTGTTTACATAGAAATCAAGCGCTTCATCGTAGTCTTTTACCACGAGTGCAATGTGGACAATATTCTGTTTCATAACATACCTTGTTGGGGTTTTAGCTGCGTGGAATGATGCCATGAAGCAAGCAAAGACACTAGGTGTTCACGCTTAGTTTGGTGTTATGGCTAAACCATTCCAAAAAGTACTCATGTTTTAGTTGCTAGCAAAGCACCGCAAGTCGCCAAAAAGCCACCTGATAATCTGTTCAATAGCATCTTTGCTGAGCGCCCTTGAAATACAAAACGAGCTTTAGAGGCAGTGCAAGCATAGAGACTCAATACTCCACCTACAGCTACAGTTGAAATCACCAAAATCATCATCACATCTGTTGTGGTAAATGTTTTTAGGTCTATGAATGCGGGAAAGAAACCCATGTAAAACAAAATCGCCTTTGGGTTTGAAACTGTCATCAATAAGCCGATAGTCACGCTTGAGGCTTTCGTTCCTTGCTCCGAAGATGTACTCGTTGATTCACTAACATCTGACGTCCATGTTGTGTAAGCCAACCAAAACAAATAGGTAACGCCTACATATTTAATTACCTTAGCAAATTCACCCATTGCGCTAGCTAAAGCTGATAAACCAGACAAAGCTAAGAATATAAAAATGTAATCCGCGATTAGTACGCCAAGCACCACTAACAAGCCTTGTTTCCAACCAAAGCTTAGAGACCTCGACAGAACTGCGAGAACGCTGGGTCCCGGTATGGCTGCAGATAGTAACATCGCAACAAATAGAGCTATTCCTGATGTAATTGACATGATCCCTCCCTAGATCGTTTGTCGTTCGACAATTAACCTATTTATGTGACTAAACGATTTGACCGCGCATAATAAATTGCGGGCCTGCTGCGCCACCTAAATACTGTTCATTGGTATCTTCGAAGCTGCCTTTCTTATAACAGTTGAATGCTGCGGGATTTTTGCAATTCACGGTTAAGTAAATCAACTCATACGCTGAGTAATTCGCTTTTAAATATGGAAACAAAGCTTTGACCGTGCCCGTTCCTAAACCTTTACCTTGCTGGTTTTTATCAAGCACAAAAGCTCTTAAGCCAATACTTCCTTCAGGGCAGAATTCGTAGTGCTCTGCGTAAGCGATATCCAGCTTAAAGAAACCAACAACTTCGTTATCAGACTTAATCACGTGCAAGTGCGTCGTTTCACTGCCGTCTAATAAAAACTCTGCAGCTGTACCAGCGAACTTAACCTGTTCATCGGCGAGTTGGATGGCCTGAACTAACGCCACATGTGATTCTTGAAGCCTTTCAATAGTTATCATTGTTGTTCCTTCTGTATAACACGCACGAAAAACCGACTAGAGCTCATCGCTAGTATCTCGAGAACCGTAGATTGGGAAGTTGATATTAAGAACGTTATCGTCCTCAAGCGTGAATAGAACACTTCCATTCTCTACACCAGTTTCGTTCCTATCTGAACAACCTAGAAACAGCTCCCAATCAAACGAGTATTGAAGTCGGTATTGATTCGCATTGATGTGTAGAACGCCTTTGATGTTAATTCCGTTCACCACGTGCGCCATATCATCGATGTATGACAGATCAGGGATTAACTTTTCTTCAAAATCACTCTTATGCTCTGTTAAGAAATTGAGCAGCTCAGAACATAACTCGGAACCTTGAATCAATGGTTTAGACAGACTAAAAAACAACATTTCTAAATACTCCAAGGATTGTTTTGATATTGGGAAGATGCGTGCGAACCTGTTACAAATTAACGCTCAGCCAACACTAACCTTTAAGGCTAAACGTTACTATTATCCGAGCTATTAAACGAGTACATTCGAACTTCATCTCGAGGAAACCAGCCCAATTTTTCGTAAAACTGTTGAGCGTTGATGTTGTCGTTATAGACAAACAAGTGGGTCTTCGGGATGCCTAACCCTGCAAGTGCGTTGACCGCCTCTGCGACAAGCTTACAACCTAACTTTTGTCCTCTAAAGTTGGCCGAGACAGCTAAATGTTGTAAATACCCACGACGTCCATCCGTTCCTACTAACACAGCGCCAATGATCTCGTTGTTACTTTCAGCCACAAAACTCAGGCCAGGGTTACGATCTAAATAGCTCGCAATGCTTTCTTTCGAATCGGCATCGCGAATACTCATGCCTTCTGTCTGGCACCACAACGCGATCACTGAGTCGTAGTCTGAAATTGCCATTTCCCGAATGTTGACCACTCTACTCTCCTTGTTTATACGGGTACTTAGTTAGCCGTGTTTCTCGTAATAAATGAGTAGCTAATAATACTTATGTGTTAACGAATATCTTGGCAGAACCTAAAGAGATAACCGTCAGGAGTTTGAACGATGAACTGCTTCTGAGTCGCGATCGAACCCCCACATTGATAAGACTTCGACTCTAACG
This sequence comes from Vibrio sp. 1F169, assembly GCF_041439605.1. Classification (NCBI taxonomy): domain Bacteria; kingdom Pseudomonadati; phylum Pseudomonadota; class Gammaproteobacteria; order Vibrionales; family Vibrionaceae; genus Vibrio; species Vibrio sp. 1F169. The sequence goes on from NZ_JBGOOI010000004.1 coordinate 23,271, forward strand.
CTAAGTAAATAGAATCAGCGGCGCTTTCGTTAACTCTCTGATAAAGTGGTTCGATATCGATAACATCCCATTGAAAGTTAACGCCACGCCCTAAAGGAAATTCCAGGTCACCTGAAAGCCATTTTCGACTTTTGCCCGCAATCCCTTCAAGCATCACATCAACACCATCAAGCGTTAGATAAACAAACTCTTCATCTGGGCGCTCGTATTTCACTTCAAATCCCAACACATCGACAAAGAAGGATTGGCTCACATTAATATCGAAACAATAAAGCTCTGGAACTACTCGTAATGTCATCATTGATCCTTTAGTCATTCAATTAAATATATGAGGAGAATCTGTTTTACTAAGCTAGCTTCCCAAGGATGACCGGATCGCTCAACAGATTCGTCAGAGGAAGAAACAATGGCTCAGGTAACTCATCGAGCTTAAACCATTTCCACTGCTTACATTTATCAGGTTCTGTTATCTCTGGTTCGCCGCTAGCGTCAGAAGCAACAACAAACAGCGTTTTATAGTGCTTGTTCTCTTTCTCAAAAATATCATTGGTAAAAGAAAGCTTCTCAAATGCACTAACAACTAAACCAGTCTCTTCGAGTGTTTCGCGTTTGGCACACTCTTCGATACTTTCACCCCACTCAAGGTGTCCGCCCGGCGTTGCCCACGTATGAGCCCCATGAGAACCAATTCGTTCTCCAAGTAGTACTCGTCCTTCACGTAGAATAACCGCAGCGACACCTACTCTTACTTCCTGACTCACTTAAAACTCCTTAATTCTTACCAAGTGACAAACGTACAGCTAAGGTTTGACCAACGCTACACATGAATACGCCGACCTGTCGGCATTGCTTCCAAACGCTCGCCTAATACTTCTTTCAACAGGCCATAAGCTTTCTTGCCTGTGCAGTGCCCTGTATACAGTTTATCAATGGGGTATTGAGACAACGTCAATCCAAGATCTCTAATGTCTTGCTTTGTGCCACCAATACTATTCAATAATGGTAACCCCACTAGATGAAAGCCCCCGATAACGGCTTTTATTCTCGCTCCTGGGAACATAGCAACCGCTGTTTCAACCATATTGAGAACGCCACTATGCGCACAACCAGTAAATATAACTAAACCGTCTGACTCTTTAACCACTAACAGTAATTCATGATCAAATGAGTCGCGCTCCTGTCGATTCTTCGACTGTGTATAAAGGTATTTATTACCCTTAGGTTGTTCGTGTTTCACGCTAATATCTGTGATAGCAAAGACATTTGGGGCGATCTCAGTCGTACGATTAACGAAGACTAACCGCTCGTTGCTGTTTTCTAGTAAGTCCGGATTGATCCCGACATCACTTTTGAAACCGAAAGCCCGGAAATGATAGCTTTTCTGTTCGCAATTTTTCAGAAACACTTTGGCTTTAGAGTTATGAGCAACAAAATCAGCGGTGCCATTACAATGATCATGATGCCTGTGCGATATGACAGCGATGTCTACATCTTTGATATCAATACCCAGTAATGGTGCGTTTTGACAAAACGTATCGCCACTTCCCATATCGAACAAGATCTTTAGCGATTCAGTTTCAATATGCAGTGATAGTCCGCGCTCAACGGCTAGATCTTTCCTATTATCCAGTCGAGAGTTATCAACCAGCGTCGTTATTTTCATAGTTCTCTTTTTATGTGATCACGAATCGTACATTGTCCAACGGAAATAAGGTCTTTGACCATCCATTCGCTCAACCTCTGCACCCAACCTTTTGTAGAACTCATGCGCTTTCTTATTATGTGGACTTGCCGTCCATGAGATGTGAGAGGCATATGATGACTCCGCTTGTGACTTTAAAGCCAACATAAGTTCACGGCCATACCCTTTTGATCTTTGATTTCCTGTAACCAATAGGTCGTCAAGCCAGATTGATGGCTCTCCACTGAAGGATGAATATCGATAGTGATACAGTGCGAAGCCAAAAGGCTCACAATTCCGTTCCAATATTAATGCATGAGCAAATGCGTAATCACCAAATAATGTGCGTTCGATTTTCTCTATAGTTGTCGAGATTTCGCCACTAAACCCTTTCATACTCCGGTCAAAGTCAGCTTTTTGTTCAATAAACTCTAACAAGACACTTGAGTCTTCTTTCGTCGCAGTCCGTACGATCACTCTCTTCTCCATGGATGAATTTATTCGTTGTCGCCTAACGCCTGTTAATTGATGAAAATGCCACGCGTTACAAATCAACTTGTAGCACTACTTAAGTTTTTTGTTTCGCAGACGTTATTGCTTGCGCTATTTTAGCCCTATGACTCGTTTCCCACTCAGCGAGTGTTAATGAAGCTTCGTCACTTGCTTTCTTTGAAGCCATTAAAAACACTTCGTCTTTCTTTGATTTAGGAATAACGACAATACCTTCTGCATCAGCAACAATGATATCTCCCGTAGAGACCTTTGCTCCCCCGCAAGTGATCGGAGCGCCCAATTCAGAATAGATCTCTTTCTTTCCCGGTACTGGATGAACACCTTTCGCAAAAACTGGAAACTTCATATCTGAAATTTCAGTCAAATCTCGAATGACACCATCAATAATAAAACCTTTGATACCTCGACTCTTAGCGACTGCGCATACATTACCGCCGGCTACTGCATATTCGCTATCAACTCCATCCACTACAATGATGGAACCTTCTGGTGCTTCGTATATGGCTGAATGAAGCATTAAATTATCACCAGACGTTAGCTGGACAGTAAACGCTTCTCCACAAATTCGTGGCATTCCCTGCCAAAGAGGACCAATACTAAAATTAATAAAGTGGTCGTTACTTAGTATGTTTCCGTAATCGGTTGTCGCAAGTTTTGAAAAGTCTGACTTCATATTTTCACTCCATGTTTGAACTAATCCTCACGCCAAACAAAGGTGTGACGCACGCTTGTCATTCAATGATATAGAGCTAACTCAAAGATAACGTTGACCTCGGACTCAGCTCTACAAAAAGATCTATTCCTGCGACTCGGTAGCTTCATATCTGTTACGAAAGGAAATTATTGTGACGCTACCGATTAACTTAAGTACAGACGCCGGAGAGACTAAACTCAACTAAAAGTAACTAGGGTTGGTAATTAGAAATAAGCACTCAACTATATGTAATTTTCAATATATTCACTAATTGACTCAGTAGCCTCAAACGAAGAACTAATTGGTAATTTTAGATTCAGTTGTTCAATACCAACGGCCATAGAGCCATTTTCTGACTCAAACTCTTCCCAACGGATCTTTCTTACTTTTGTTACAGCTTTTGCAGCTAGTAAGAGTCGAGCGAACTCTGCAGGACTATAGCCTTGCGTCTCAGCAATAAAATGCTGCTTTTCTAAGGTTCGGCCTTGCGCCAAAAGTAGATAGAACTTCGCAATGTCGTAGACATGAACATATTGGTTATAGCCTATAGACGGCACACCTACTTGAATCGTTTGGCTAGCGAAAGATTCTACAATTCGTTTTAGCTGACAATCCTCACCGCCATAAACCAAACTAGGACAGTAGACGACGTGCCACCTGTTTCTAATAGCGCTATGTATCGTTTCTACGTCTAATCTAACGGCGTCTAAGGGTTTCAGTCTAAACTGTCTCAAATCAGCGCTAGATGCGTTGCCAAAAAGCCAAACACCTGATGTATGTATCTTTGTTGCGCCTTTAGCGGCAAGTAGGTCTAACTCAGAGAGCAATTTCTGCTCCACATCGGCTATTTCATGTGCGGAGAATTGTGACCAATGTGGACGCGCACAATTCACAACCACGTCAAAGAAGCCTTCAAAGTCAGCTCTATCTTCTATTAACCCCACTATAGGAGGTATGACGACTTTGTCTCTACCGTATGTAAAAACTTCAAAGCCACTTTTTGTGAATAGCGATGTAACGTGACGACCAATGTATCCACTAGCCCCCGCAATTAATACTTTCGTTATTCCCTTATTCTCTCCATTACACATAACCAATGACATGCATCTCCCTTTGAAGAAACATTCTTCAATATACGATCAGCCAATACACTCTTAGCATTTATGTGTTGATCAAGCTAACAAGCCCCTTTGATTCCAAAAAGTATTGTGTGGTGAGTAGTTAGATATCAACCTTTTCTGTGTGCCTTGCTTTCAATTTTATGCCCAACTTAATGTGGGCTTTGGGTTGAACCATTGGCTCTAAGCCAAACTGCTTTCTTGTATTATTCAATAACAAAGGCGGTAACTTTTCTTCACAGTACATGGCGTATTTTTCAAAGTACAGCCTCGAGTATGCACCATCAGCGATATCAAAAGGTTCATCAAGTTGAAGTCGCTTATGTTTAACCCAACCTTCGAGTGAGTACCAACATGATAGATATAAAGGCCCCCAAAGATTCAGAAAATGCTTTTTTGATACCAAATCATGAGTAGCAAAGTACCCCATTCTCTGCAACGCGACACTTACAGCTTGAGCTGCTTGTAGTTCTTCTTTGCTCCATGTCGATACATAATCCACACTAACGTCACTAGTTACCTGACTATAAGGCTCTCTTTTGTAAGCGTCTGTCACCAACCTAATCGCAGGTTTTAATGCTGACATCTCTTCCATCGCCCAATTCAACAATTCGGCGTTACGACTTCGGGTCGATTCCTCAATAGATTTCGAACCTTGTTTCAGTCCAACCAGTAAGACGAAAGTTAAAATAACCATGACCATGTCCATTACACCGGAGACACCACTCCAATCAAACTCATGGAGCTTTACGGTCACTTCTTTTGAAATGTCTATTGCTGATGAAATTGTTAGAAATAAAGACGCAACAAACACCGATAGTAAGACAATGTTTAATATTATTTTTCTCATAACCTTCGTCCAAAAATTTTGTATATCAAATCAATACTTTGCTAAATAGTAACCTAAGTAATTACCAACATTAAGTAACTCTTTTTACCAGTCAAAAACCGTACGTAGTTGATGCCAAAAATGGTGAGCTATACTTATAAGAGAACATGGTTCACTCAGATAAGCATAATTGGATAGACGAGTTATCGCCGCTTTAAGTGGCTGACATAGCAACCACCTAACCTCAACCATTGTACCGAAAACACTAAAGTTGATTCGAACTGGAAATGCCAATCGTTTAGCATCATGCTGATATAGATAATAAGCGCTTGTTATGTGCTTTCTATTGAGGGCTATCTCCTGGGTTATCACGATACCAGGCTTCGAGCAGTTCCCGACCATAGATAACTTCTGTTTGCATATGCATATAAAGAAGGAATACAGCCAATAGAAAACTAACGCCGTTCAACCACCTTAATGCTTGTTTACGCTCTGCATCATAGAAAAACATACTGACACCAACAAGGCAGAAAGGATAACAACCTATAAGAAGTAACAACCAGCCAAGGTAGCTTGATATTGCCATATCTGTCATTTCTGCCCCCCTGAGAGCCGTTAGAAAACTCAGTGTACTTTAGAGTAACCATTCAACTATTAGCAGTTCACACAATCGAGTTTCGAGTCACTTCAAATTGGGGGTTGATGCAGAGACGTTAAGCGTGAGCAACACCTAACCGAAACCATTACACCGCAAACACAAAACTCGACCGAAACTAAAAAATGCCGAGCGTTGTGAATTAGTCTTAAGCTAATAAAAACTAAGTGCTACTCTCCACTTTCAAAGTGGGCAAATACTTCTGCGCCAGTCATATTTTGTGTTTCATTTTTAAATTCGTAGTATTCGGGCTTTTCATCGATAAATATCTGATGAGTTAATTTGTAGTCATCCCCAGACATCAATAAACCGACAGGAAGGTGATACTGATTATTCGGCACCAAAAAGTAAAACAAGTGAGTACCACATTTACCGCAGAACCCTCTCTCAGCCCACTCGGATGACTTATATCTCACTACATTTGATTCACCTGATATTTTAACTGAGTCAGCACAATCAATGACTAACATCGGCCCGCCAGACCAATTTCTACACATACTACAATGACAAGCCCCAATTCATTACTGGCGTACTCTACTTCCAACTCAACTGAGCCACATAGGCACTTTCCTTTACCTTTCATGAATCCTCCAATCTTTGCAATGTGTGTAAAATGAATAGCAGATAACGTTTTTTATACCGATGACGTAATAAGAAAAGGCTATTTTTTGTTTTCCTTATCCGACAAATACACGGCATACTTTTTAGAGATCCAGTTATGAATATGAAGCCCTGTTTTACGAACAAGATACCAATCTATAGCAACTAAAATCACCAAACCGATTACAGTTCCCATTATAAAACCTCCATGCTCATTGAATTGTCACTCTAGCAAATAGGACAGAAAAGCACCGTGAACCTAGACATACTATCAATGCAAGTTGGATGAATCAGCGCGACCTGATGTTTTCAGCCACACGCCACAGCACACCACTTGGGTCAGTGATACAAAACTCAAGCATTCCCCAAGGCTGTTCAACAACCTCGGAAACGGTAACTTCAAATTCCGACACTACATTAGAGTTCTGGATGTGTTGATACCAACTTTTTACGTCTTCAACCAGCAAGTGCATCATGTAATTGTGACAGTGCGCAGGTTCATAAAAGTTTTGCAAAAGGAAGGCGCAACTTCCGTGTCGTAGATAGGCGATATCGTGAAATTCAGACATCACTTCGAAGCCGATTGACTGGTAAAAACGCTTAGATAAATCGAAGTCTTTCGCCGGTACGAAAGACTTAATTTCTGAGACTTTTAGGTTTTCCATCCTAGATCCTTATAGTGTTGATATACTGGTGCTGACACCCTTAACGCTTTAAGTGGTTACAGCGTTTATTCAAAGTCTTGCTGAAATGAGTCGACCTCGGCTTTAGTTAGATAACGCCACTTACCTACTTCAACATCTAAACGTACATCTCCAATCTGTTCACGATGTAGGCCAACAACTCGATTCCCTACCGCAGCAAACATTCGTTTTACTTGATGAAACTTACCTTCTGTAATGGTCAACAGCACTTCTTTACTGGTAATCACTTCGAGCACTGCCGGACGCGTCAGTTTTTGTTCACCCTGCAATTGAATGCCCGCTTTGAACTTGTCAGCGACATCGCCCTTGATATCTCGTGACAACGTCACGCGATACATCTTCTTACATGACTTGGTTGGCAGCGTGATATTGAATGACCATCGCCCATCATCGGTAATCAAAACTAAGCCTGTAGTGTCTGCATCTAAGCGCCCAGCGATGTGTAGTTCTGATGCTTTTTCTATCTCGATGTAGTTGAACAGTGAAGGATAAACTTCATCGATATTAGAGCAGATAGTATCCGCAGGCTTGTGCATTAGGAGGTATCGAAATTCTCGCAACTTAAGCGGAGTGCCATTTAACAAGATGGTGTTGCTTTCATGAACCTGAGTCGATTCATCGGTGACTGTTTCACAGTTTACGTTCACCTCGCCATTATGGATGCGTTCAATCGCTTCAGGCTTGGTTAGGTCAGTGCTTTTACATAGATATTTATCAAGGCGCATTAATCGTCGGCACCACATTTAGCACAAGGCTTGTAAGTTCGTTCACCTTGCTCGATAACCACATAGTCACCAACGCACTTGTCACATAAAGCGAGCTTTGGGTAAGCCTCTTTTTGTTTCTTTGCGTTAATGTTGCCTTCGGTGGTGTATACGGTTCTCATTTTGATGCCTTTGCTTGAATAACGTGAGAGGCGCAAATTGTATCACTGTTTACATCTTGGATTGGAGTGGTGGTTCATAGATAAATTGATTTTAAGTACCGCTATTCCAAGTTCCCGCCCCGTAACGGCTTAACCATGAACAACAAAATCAACGTGCCACGCCTATCAATGGTAAAATGATAAAAGCTCACCAACTTATGAAGTCGATAATGAAAGATTGTAATCAATGCGGAAAATGCTGTATCAAATACGGAGATGGTGACCTTGCCGCAACGCAAGAAGAGATTGATTTGTGGGAGTTGTTCAACCCAGACATCTTTGAGTATGTTCGAGGAAGCGAGATCTGGTTCGACCCTGAATCTGGTGAACGTTTAACTCGCTGCCCTTTTCTGGAGCTAGTTCCGACGAAAGACACCAAGGCTCAAGCCAAGTACACATGCAGCATCTACTTAGACCGACCAGAAGATTGCAGACACTATCCAAGCCTGATTAATGAGATGGTACGAGATGAGTGTGAAATGATTGAGGTGGTGGATTTACAAGACACGAAGAAAGCTCAAAGGAAACTCGACCTGTTGATGAAAGACAGCCGCCCTTCAAGCTATTCGTAAGCGATGATCTTTTGAAGATCAATCTTCAGCGTTAGCTAATAGCCGCTAAAACCTTAAGCCAAATACTGGTTCGCTTCTAACCAATCAAGCGCAACCAGTGCTGCCAATGAACATACCGCTCTGTCGTTGCCATCAACAAACTTAAGCTCTTCGATTTCGGCATCTGGAGACAGTTCGCCAGTATAATCAGCAAGATAGCAAGTCAATTGCACTGATACGCCTTCCGCTTTGCCATCAGCTTGGCCTGTAAACGTCTCAACGTATTTGATTGAATCAGGCATTAAATCTACTGAGATCTCTTCTTTTATTTCGCGAACCAGTGCTTGCTCGTCACTTTCGCCAGCTTCACGCTTACCACCCGGTAGATAGAACAGTTCTTTGCCTTTTGATCTGACCATCAACAGCTTACCGTCTTTGATGAATATCCAAGCCAGCTTATCAATTACCTTATTCATGTTCTTAGACCTTGTTATTTAAACAATTTGTTATTTCCGCACACTAACGAACTTTAAACCGTTAAACAATAACGAATGTGAACAAGTAGCAAAGAAAACAAAAATGCCGATTGAAGTTGCTATAAGTGGAATTCCAAACGGCACAACTAGTCGCTTAACGCTAACTTAGTTAAAAGCAACTGAACGATGCTTACATCGGTAAACATCAGCGGAAATTGAAGTCGGATTTGACCCGTCTGTCGCTATAATATTCGTAATATGGTTGCGATTTCCACCTCGCATAAATACTTCATTGGCTAGCTCTGTGTACACTGACTTAGGATTAGTTTCTTGCACTACGTGGCTGCCAATAACGTTACAAGCTGTGTTTTCAATCTCAGCAAAAGCAATAGGCTTAACTTCATGAGCACCTGGCAATAATTGAACTACTCCCGATGGCTTCACTTGATATGAAGTCGTCGGACAAAGATAAAATTCTGCAACTACACTGCTTGGTCGTCCACGGCGAGTATCAAGCACATCCGCTATTCGATAACGATTTCCGCCGGACATATATGCTTGGTTTTTGAGAGCCGGAATCACGTTATTTGGATGGGAATCTTCAAGTGTATAAGTATCGATCATTGTACAATTTAAGTTATGTACAGCAATTTCAGATATCTGGCCGACAGACATGGCTTCTTTCATAACAGGAATTTTTCGCGTTACACAAGCATTCAACGCAACTAAAGCAATAAGAGCTACAACAACTTTATTCATATTAATTTATTCAAAAAAAGAACGCATAGTACAAACGTAAACTGTTGCTTTGAAACAATATATTTGTATCGTTACGACTAAAATAGCCAATCATAAGCTATAGAACCGTGACGGTTAACCACAACATCTCAACCATCACGTTAATCACTCGTAATAATCAAACCGCTAATCGACTAGCCACTTAAGCGCTGAGTCATGGTCTTCGAATGACTTAATCTCACCAGACACAAACCAGCTCCCTACTTTTGAAGCGAATTCTTGCCAGCTTTTATCACCATAAATCGCGATTTTGTCTATCTTAGAATTGAGCTCTAATCCAAGTTTGAAATCATCCCAAGCAGCACGCAACTCCCAACCCGTTAAGGTGGAGATGTCGACCAGCATCTTGAGTTCAGATGAATCGAGTTCTTCTAGCGTGGTATTTAGAATTGGCATCATTGCTTGATAATCATCATGTGTGAGTTTGCCTTTCGCTTTGAACACAACGATAGTTTCACCGCTAACACGTTCAATTCCAACCGATATCCCGTGACGTTCGATACTCATAACCTAGCCCTCATAGTAGAAACTAGAGTTAGCTTAGAGGATTAAATAACAAAGAGATGAGAGGTTGGCGTCAAAACAGACATGCATCCAAACAAGTTTTAAATACTGACATTTTAACAGCGCTTAGTCGCAACAACCGAATAAGTGTGCCAATGCTTCATCCTACCCAGCGACGTGAGTGCTTGTTCGTCTCGCTCATGGAATCGTACCATCTCAAAGTCGTTGAATAAGCTAAGTACTTTGGCTTTTGTTAACGGCGTTGTTGGGGTTCGATAGCCATGTGCCCAACTGTCATCGACGCCCATGAAATCGCCCGCGAACACGCCTCCCACTTCAAGACAGTTTTCAATATTGTGCCAAACCTCGTCAAAACGGGTTGGATCAGCAAAAAACAGACTCGAATTGGCAATCACTACGCCAGATTTCGGGTAATCATAGTGTTCAAATCCACTTTCAGATATCTCGACCAAAGATTTGCGACCAAAACGATCCCGACATAGTGCAATCGAATCAGGATTAACGTCGAAGCCATACACTTGATACGCTTGCTGTTCTAAAAAGGCGATGTCACTACCTGTTCCACAACCACAATCAATCGCAACATTTAAGCCTGACTCATTCAGTTTAATTGCGTACTCAGTTCTCTTTAAATGAGGTTTGCTTAGTGCCTTTTGGTAATACTGACGCCAGATCTCAGAGTGATCATCCATGGTACTTCTCCAACAGTTCGCTTAGGGATTGAACTTGCATGACATTCGGATGCTCTGACTTAATTTCAGTACCTTCCGTGTTCAACCACACCGCTTTCAAACCCGCTTCAAGTGCTGGGTAAATGTCTTTGTCTAAGGTGTCACCCACCATGGTGATATCTTGTGGTGCAACACCGAGTTTGGAAATGATGGCAGGATAAAAGCCCGAATCGAACTTAGAAAAGCCAATGCTCGCCTTACAAAAGTAACCCAATATATATTGAGGAAGGCCAACACGCTCAAAGGCTCGAATGATGTCGTCTTTACTGGAATCACCAGCGTTGGTGGCAACATAAACTTGTTGAGTTTTCGATAGATCAGCAAGTAATGCGCGAGCACCACTCACTTCTTGTACGGTTTCCCAGTCACACATCTTCCCTTGTGCGTCTGGGAAATCGACCATCAGCGTATTGCCCCAGTCGAATAAGACTATTTCTGTTAATTCGATTAGCTTTGTCATCTTGCCTCCTGCATTTTTATAGGCCATCTCTTTGATAGGACAGAATGTTGTCGAAAGCGATATCGAAGTAGAGTTCGTAGCTATTTTGTTCAACATAGCCCAAATGCGGTGTCGCAGTGACATTTGCTAAGGACAATAGCGGTTCGATGTCTGTAGTTACTGGCTCACAATCGAACACATCAATAGCGGCTGTTTTGGTCGGTATCTCGCGTAGTTCATGATAGAGAGCCATCGGTTCGACTAACTCGGCACGGCTGATGTTCACAAACAGTGAGTTCGGCTTCATCAAGCTAAGGTCGCGTGCCGTAACACATTCTCTGGTGACATCATTCAAACGCAAATGCAAAGAAAGCACATCAACTTCTCGAAAGAAATCTTGTTTGGTTGTTGCTGCTTTGAAGCCATCTGTTTGTGCTTGATCGCGTGAAACTTGGCTCCCCCACACTACGACAGACATCCCAAATGCTTGGGCATATTGTGCAATGCATTTGCCGATCTTGCCGTAGCCCCAAATACCAAGCTTCAAGCCCTTCAAAGTTCGACCTAGCCCTAACGAGCCAGAATCCTGCCACTGGTTTTGTTTAAGGTTTGACGCGTAAGTAGGAATGTGGCGCGATGCAGCCATAATCAGCGCCCAGCATAGCTCGGAAGGCGCAACAGGCGAGCCTCGACCTTCTAAAACGGTAACACCAAATCGTTCGCACATTTGCGGGTCGATATGGTTGCTCACTTTGCCCGTCTGGCTAATCAGCTTGAGGTTGGGGAGTTGTGATAACAAAGATTCGGTGATCTCGGTTCTTTCACGAATGAGCACAATGGCTTCAAACGAGACCAACTTAGCGACGAGCTCTTGCTCTGAGTAAGTCTCGGTATATACCGTGACATCGTATTGTTCGAGTTTGTTGAAGCAATCGAGGTCTTTAACGACGTTCTGGTAGTCATCCAATATCGCTATCTTCACATCACTCTCCTTGTGATTGTTAATCTTCTGGCTTTGTTCAAATGAAGACTAAGGTGCCATGCCTTTCGATTCAACACGGCACGCGCTAGGACTTCACTATTGATAAACCACTTTGAAACGCTCCAACATAAGTAGCATGTCTTCACTTGGTGAGATCTTAAGCTCTTCACATTCACGAGAGAAGAAGTTCCAGTGAGCTTCTCTCCACCATTCGAGTGATTTGTCACCCTCGCCTTCTGCGGCAGCAAACTCAGCGGTCACTTCGTTGTATTTGCACGACGACACCGACGTGATCTCAACAATACATACGGGCTTACCATCCCAATCGGTGACGACTTGCAAGTGACCAACTATGGGTCTCGTCTCGCCTTCATGGGTATACCAGTGTTCAAGGCCGCAGGACGCCTGTTTTTCACCTTTTAATATCAACTGTGCGCAGAGGTTAGCGTTGTACTCGTCGGCGCAGTAATAATCAGCACTAAAGGAGGTGTATTGCGAGGCAACGTCTGCTGGCAATGTGTTGAGGTAGTTATCAAGATAAGCTTTGCTTCTTTCTTCCATGATCTTTCCAAATTCAATATTAGGTTGAGCCGATAAATACTTATAGATTAAGCATCTGGCTGCATTGGGAGTAACCTATCAAGTCAGGTTATTACTGTAAACCGAGTGAATATCAAAATGTGGGCTGAGAAAGAAGAATATTGGTGGGAATGTTTGTCAATAGATACCAAATAAAACAGAAGCAGGATATACCTGCCTCTGTTGTTTATTAGTATGACGTTGTCCAGTTAATGAACTATTGAAGCCACTCAAGATCCACATTGCAAGACGATTACACGCTCAGTTTTCGCCCACTACCCATACCCACCAGCATTCTTTCGAAGTCACAACACATAACCAATTGTGATGTTAAATCTATTGTTCAGTTTATTTATCCAACATCGATGTTTACGTATCGTACAACCTCAAGCAATGCAGCAGCCCTACAGCGTTAAGTACGTTAGGCCAGCGACTAGTGGGATTGGTTAGCCACACATTGCCTTTACGAAATTAAATAACGTTAGGAAATATCATGAACAAATCACTTATCGCACTCGTTCTTACTGCTGTTTTAGCAGGTTGTTCATCTGGCAGTGGTTCTGAACCGGCACAACCTCAATTTGATGGTGACTATGGTTTCGAAAACATTGACCCAGGTTTTGGAAACGGCGACTCTGATAGTGATGTCGACAATGGGTTTGATAATATCGACCCTGGATATGGCAAAGATGATTCAAAAAACATTGCTGATACCATTGAACAAGCTGATCTAGGCTTCGTTTACATCCCAGATATCGGTGATGTACCATTTTTTAATAAAGACACAGGTGAAGTTCATATAAGCGCCGTAAAACAACGTTCTGATGATCACGAAACGCTATACAGCATCTACGTGGATGATAAGCGTGTTGGTGAAATCATCATTCGTGATAACTATGTCAAAGTTAGCTCTGGAGACAAGATGATCTCAGGTGAGCAGAAGTCTTATCTTGATACTGAACATACCTTTTGGACTATTCGAGGTACGAACGGCAATGTAGTTGGTGACTTTAAGCGTCTCGACGATGGTGTTTGGGTGTTCCGTGAAGAAATGAACCGTGAAACATTTGTGGTTAAGTATCACGACGGTCAGTGGAACTTCATCCCTGTCGCAGACATTAAAAACAAGGTTAAAGACAACTTGCCGTCGCAAGCACAAGCCACCAAAGTGCGAGCAAAAATGCAGGTTAATAAGCAACGTACTTTGAAGTAATACTTATCACCAATCCCATATCAAAAAGGCATCCTCAAATCCAAGAGGATGCCGATCAAGCATCAACCAAGAATACATAACTAAAAAGCTCAAGGAAGGTCCGGACTAGGTTACTAATTTACTGGCATTCAGTACTTTGAATTCGCCGATATTTTGTATACATAAGCGAGAGATCCAATGACCATCAAAAAGTTCCCCCTTCTGACATTAGCCGCTGTCTTGCTGTTCACTATGTCTAACGCACAAGCCAATGAACAAAACCAAGAAGAAACTGCGATAACATTTGGCCTATCGGCTGAACGTGGGTGGAGAGATTGGTCTGCTTCTTACATCAAGTATCGTGGCCCGGGAAGCATAGGTTATGGCATCGAGTTTACTCGCTCGGCTTATAACGAAGATGAAGAATCGTACGAATACAAGCAACACGACAACGAATATCAGTTTCACGCCCCTATTGGTATCACCGAAAACTTGTACATCACCCCAGGTTACGGGATTAAGCGTACCCATATGGACATCACTTTAGATAACCGTGAGTTCTCTGATAGCTCAACCAAACAAGTCGGTGGCTTAGACGCAACCTATATTATGGACAGTGGCTTTGTTGTGACCGCAGGTTTTGATAAAGCAGAAGGTGAAGACGTCGAGTTTTCGATTGGTGCAGGTATCGCTTGGTAAAGTCGACTCAAGGAATCATACGCAAACAAAAAGGGCCTAGATTTCTCTAGACCCTTCTATATAAACAGCGTTTTGTACTCGACATTCTCGAGTTACACGAAGTGATTAATCTTCGATGTAGAAAGCTTCTACTGTGCCTTTAAGAGTAATAAGCATTGGCTGGCCAAAACGGTCTAGCGCTTTAGGAGAAGGGATCTTAACCCAACCTTCGCTGATGCAGTATTCTTCAACATCAGTACGCTCTTTACCATTTAGACGAATGCCGATTGGGTATTCGAAACACTCAGCCACGTGGTGTGGGCTGCGTGGGTTACCTGCAAGATGATCTGGTAAAGCTGGTCTTGAATTAGTATCGCTCATGTTCATTACCTGTATGTACGTAAATAAAAAAAGTGCGTCATTCTAGTCAATATAGGCTTGGTGCTCAACAACTGGTGCAATAAATCGTAGAGATCGTTTTAATCAACAGCGAGTTGTTTGATTTAAAGGCGATATAGGCATGAGTTTCAACGAAAATTTAACAGAGTTATGCATTGTTAATAAGAAGAAAAATGATGAACTTAATAAAAGCACCCAGCCCACAAGCTGAGTGCTTATTAGTCAGTCTTACCAGTCGTACGTTACACTTGCAATGACGTTACGACGATCACCGTAGAAACAGTAGTAATCACACGTCGCAACGTACTCTTTGTCTGCTAAGTTTTTCGCTGCAACTTGGAACTTATAGTCTTCAATACGATAGCTCAATGTTGCGTCAAACAATGTGTAAGAAGACACTTTGTTCGTCTCAGTGTTGTCGGCGTAAGAATCACCAACATAACGAGCACCCGCACCAATCGTTAAGCCATCTAATGGACCATTTAGGAAACGATAGTTTGCCCAAGCAGAAGCCAGTTGGTCAGCAATTTGTGACGGCGTATTTCCTACATTGCTGCTTGTCGCATCTTCAGTTATTTCGGAATCAATGAATGATACGTTACCAATCAAGGTTAATGTTTCAGTTACGTTTGCGACAGCTTCTAACTCAAGGCCGCGGTTACGAACTTCACCAATTTGGGTTAGTTGACCGGCAACCTGACGCGCTAAGTTTTCTTTCGAGACTTCAAACGCTGCAATGTTGAAATAACCGTCGAAGCTACGCGGTTGGTATTTCAAGCCCACTTCGTATTGCTCGCCACGTTCTGGTTTCGCTGGGTCACCATTTTGATCAAGCTGAATGATTGGATTAAACGACTGCGCATAGCTCGCATAAGGTGTAAAGCCACTATCCATCAGGTAAGCAACACCGAAGTTGGTTGTCCACTCTTCGTTATCAACCTTAGTTTTAGCACCTGTCGTCGTGTTATGAGTCTTGTTTTGAGAATCGTCGTAACGAACACCGATTTGTACTGCCCACTTATCCGCAATCATCATTTGGTCTTGTAAATAAAGGCCTAATTGATTATTTTTCGTTTTAGTGGTTTGACGATCTGATTCATCAAGTGGCGCAAACGTTGTTGGATTCAACAAAGCTACATTTGTGCTGTATGACGGGTCAAACACGTTAAATATTGGGTTCGGTATATTTCCTACACCCGGCACAGGCAAAAGACTGTTTCCGTCACCAATGATTGGATCAGCAGCGTAATCTTTACTATCAATATCGATGCTCTGGTAATCAATACCAGTCAACAAGGTGTGTTCTACCGAACCCGTTGTAAATTTATGGATCAAACGATTATCGATATTAAACGCATCGGATGTCCCCTCTTCCGTCGATGCTTGTCGGATAATAGAAGAACGGGTTGGATCGTAAGGTGCTAGAGCTGTGTCACCAATATACCGCGAGTAATACATTTGACGTAGGTTTATGTCCATTTGGCTGTAACGAACGTTTTGCATTAAGTAGGTACGGTCATTAAAGTGATGTTCAAATTCATAACCTATCGAGATTTGTTCACGCTCAAACGTCTCCCAATCTGTATTTCCCAATGCCCGGCTATCACTGATTTTTCCATTTGGATTTGACGTTAGCGTCCCTTCCATCGGTAAGAATTGTAGGTATGGGTCAGAGTCATCCTTTTGGTAACTAGTTAGCACCGTAATTTTAGTATCGTCTGTAAACTTGTAAGCCAGAGAAGGAGCGATAAAAATGCGTTCAGCTTCTACACCATCGACACGGGTACCATTTTTACGACCAAGCGCTTGCAGGCGAAACGCCATTTTATCGTTAACTTCAGAGTTCACATCTAAGCTAATTTGCTTTCGATCATCAGTACCGTATTCGATAGCAAACTTACCCGAGCCACCATCAAACTGTGGACGCTTACTGATTACGTTAATAACACCACCTGGAGGAGTTTGGCCATATAGCGCTGATCCTGGACCACGCAAGATTTCTACTCGTTCCAAGCCAAACGGGTCGATTTGCCAGCTGTAAAAGCCCGATGAATACAAACGCGTTCCGTCTTGATATAAACCACTGTTAGCTTGCTTAAAGCCGCGGATAACAAACCAATCTTGCTTGTTGTCTTCACCAAAATAGTTCGCTTGGATACTAGGCGTGTACTGTAATGCATCGGCAATACTGATTGACGCTCGGTCGTCCATCTGTTCACGAGTAACAATAGAAATTGCACGTGGTGTCTCACCTATCGCAACGTCTGTTTTTGTTGCTGTTCGACTGCTTAATCCTACGTAACTAAAATCAGGACCTACTGAGCTGTCTTCAAGTTGCTGTCCAATAACAACAACGGTTTCATCTTCGTTAGCTTGAGCCATTCCTGACGATATAACTAAAGCGACCGCAAGTGCTGTTGGGGTACGCATAAAGTGCCGATTCATATATTTCTCCTTCAATACGGCTATGAACCAATTGCAAAAAAGAACAAATGATTTTTACTTTTAAATCATTTGTTCTTGAACCTAACTAGGCTCTTAAAAACTCACGCGACAACACTTTCTAGTGCTTGGTGCGCTTGAGCTAAACGCCCTTTACTCAACTCAATAAGATTGCCGTTATCCATTTTTAGAATACGTTCAGCTTCTTCGTTGAAATGACCAACTAGTTATTGTTGTGATTATCATTATCAATAAAGAAAGAGACAATTCCGTATAAACCAAGCACGACAATCTTGTTGTTTAGTCTTGTCCTCTAAAAGCTCAACCCGTTCATTCAACAGAAATCCGTTAACAAGCGTTCAGTAGTCGCGATAAGTAACGACAAGGACTACAAGCAGCTAAGCTATAACCTTCTTAAGCCCCACATCAGATACATGCCACCGATAATCGAAGCTACCAATCCTGCTGGGATCTCCTGTGGGTAAAGCCACTGTCTACCAAGCCAATCCGAGAACAACATCAGTGCCATACCAATTAACGAAGAACAGATCAGATGCTCTTTAGCACGGCTATAACCAAATAATCTCGCTATGTGTGGAGCCATCAAACCGATAAAGCTTAACGGGCCCACCACCAGTGTTGCGCTCACGGTTAAACATGCCACCAGCACCAACAATAGAATTCGAGATCTTGATACATTGATACCAAGAGATTGCGCACTCGCTTGCCCTAATGGCAACACATCCAACCATCGCGCACAGAGGAAACCTAACGAGATAAATACAACTGAAGATATCAGTAACGGAACGAGTGTTGCTTCGGTGACGTAATACGTTGAACCTGCCAACCAAGCCAGAACTTGATAACTTCTTGGATCACCGCCTGCCAATACAAAACTTTGCACAGCGTTCATCAGTGCCGTTATCGCAACGCCTGTTAATAGTACTCTTTCCGGTTGGAAGCCCGACTTCTGGTTAAGCACGACAATGATGCCCAAAGTACAGACCGCACCAATAAAGCCACCGACATAAAGGCCAACCACGTTGCTGCCAAAGCCCGCAAAGATTGCGATGATCAAACCTAATGCGGTACCAGAACTGATACCAATCACTTCTGGACTAGCCATTGGGTTGCCACTCAAACGCTGAACGATCGTACCAGCAACTGCCAGCATGCCGCCCGCCAATGCCGCTGCAGTTAATCGAGGTAAACGCCATTCGAGCATTGCCCAGTCTTGAGTTTGAAATAACCAACGCCAACCTTCAGTTTGTACAGAGAACAAACTAAACACGACCAACGACAGAACAATAAACAAGCTGGCTAATACCACTGAATATTTGTTTAAGCGAGAAGCTACTTCCTTATGACGCGTTAATACAGTTTGCGTTTGTGACTGGCTTTTCATTGATAACTTGGGTAATAACCACAACAACAGTGGAGCACCCAACGCAGCCGTTGCGGCCCCTGTCGGGACAAACATAGACATGATGCCCGGCAACTGTTGAATAAGCAGATCAGTAAGGCTTAACAACAAACCACCAAGTACCATCGAAACCAATAATTTAGGGACTAAACGGTGCACACCCATCAAGCGTGCTAACGCAGGGGCTGCTAAACCAACGAAACCGATAACACCCACAGCACTCACGACCCAAGCCGTTAGCAACACCGCCAAACCGAGACAAGCGACTCTCAATTTCGGTAACGAAACACCTAAACTCTTAGCGCCCTGCTCTGATAACTGGAGCAAACTCAGTGGTTTTACAAACAGAAACGCCATGAGAGTCGCAATCGATAAGCGTGGAGCCAAGTACTGAACATCTTCCCATCCGGTTTGAACCAATGAACCTGCGCCCCAAATCATTAAGCCATTCAGTTTGTCTTGGTTCATCATCAACAAAACAGTACTCACAGCAGCAAAATAGAGGTTCACGACCAAGCCAGACACAATCACGACGGTTGGAGATAAAGCACGTCGCCAAGACAAAACAAACACCAAACCAATCGTAGTTAGGCCACCAACAAGTGCCACCAACGAATAAGACCACTCCAAAAGCCAAGGGGCGTAAAGCGTCGCTAACATAAGTGCAAAGCTCGAACCGCTCGCGACACCTAATGTAGACGGTGAAGCCAATGGGTTTCTGAGCACCTGTTGCATCAAGACACCCGCCACTGCCAACGCTGCGCCAGATAGCAATGTAGTGAATAACCTCGGCCACCAAGCCAAATGCAGTTTCACTGAGTCAGGAGAAGTGAAATCAGCGCTCCACAAGCTAGAAAGTCGGCTCAATCCGAACTGAGATACAGATAAGTGTTGGCCCATTAACACCAGTGTAGAAACCATTAATAGTGTTAAAACACCAAACGAGAGAGCTCTCATAGCACGTCTTCTTGGTTCAATTCAGAAACAATGAACCTTGCAAAGCGTGTTGCAGAAGGTATCGCGCCGAAGCTCCACACCGCTGGTACTTGTAGCGCGGGATAGCCCGACTCTTTCACAATGTATTGCCAAAACTGATTTGCTTTAAGGCTCTCTTCAGTTCCTGCTGGCATTGGCGAAATAATCACGATTTGTCCTTTAACGCCAATAAGCTGATCGACACCAACCAAGCTGTAACCCCAAGCGTTGGTTTGCTCTTTCCATGCTGATTCAAGGCCAATCTTGTTTACTGAGGCTTTGTATAGGCTGTTATCCCCAAAGACGCGAACGTGATTAGTGTCCATGAATTGCACCATCAACATTGCAGGAGCACTGTTGGGTAGCAGAGATCCTAAACGATCCATTTCAGTGTTCGCTTTCTGAATCAAAACTTCAGCTTGAGGTTGTTTCTCAGAGACTTCTGCTAGCTTTCGAGTAACCGTTTCTAGCGCTGACCAATCAACATCACCACTTCGGTACAAACCAATGGTCGTAACAGGGGCAATTTTGCTAAGTTGAGTCTCCAACGTTGAAAACATTGGAGAGAGTAATATCTTGTCGGGTTTGAGCTCATGAATACGTTCAAGGTTTGGCTGTGTTCGTAAGCCAACATCCGCAACAGTTGGGGGAATTTGAGGAGACTTTACCCACGAGTTGTAATCGGGTATTTGCGCGACAGCAATAGGTGTAACGCCCAACGCCAAAAGCGTTTCAGTGTGAGTCCAATCGATGGAAACTAATCGAGGTCGATCGCCATCATTCAACCCAGATGTATCTTGATTGGCTAACGCAAGTGGAGAAAATACCAGTACGCTCGATATGACGACTATTGAAATAAGATTACGAGTGACGTGCGAGCGATGTAATATTGATTGGAAAGACTGTTTAAGCATCATGCTGGCTCCAAATCACCAGGCATCGCGACTGGGTAACCCGCAGAGTGTTGAGTAATGTGCATAGGCACACCATAGATATCTTTCAAGGTCGATTCTTTGAACACCTCATCAACCTCACCTTCGACTAATAGCTCGCCACTATGTAAGGCAATAATGTGGTCGCAGAAACGTGCAGCCATATTGATGTCGTGTATCACAATGATCACGCCAATTTCCAATGTTTCACTCAGGCGCTTAATCAATGTCAGCATTTCAATCTGATGACCAATATCGAGCGCTGCTAAAGGCTCATCCAGCAAAAGGTATTTGGTGCGTTGAGCCAACAGCATCGCAAGCCACACACGCTGGCGTTCACCACCCGATAAAGTATCCACCAAACGATCAGCGTATTGCGTTGTGTCGGTAAGTTGCATCGCCTCTTCAACGTATTGCTTATCTTTACTTGAAAGTCGACCTAATAGGCCGTGCCAAGGGTAGCGACCAAAACTCACCAGGTCTTTGCCGGATAAACTGTCGGTTGCAGGTAAATGTTGAGGTAAGTAAGAAATTTGTTGTGCGAAGTCCTTATCCGACCATTTAGCGACTGGTTTATCTTTCAGGAAAATATCGCCTGAAGTGGCGTGCTGTTGCTTCGCTAGCAACTTTAATAAGGTCGATTTCCCTGAGCCGTTATGCCCAACCAAAGCGTAGATTTTTCCTTGTTCAAACGACACATCAAATGTCTTGAGCAATTGCTTATCCCCTACGCTAAAACCGAGTCCCTTTGCTTCGAGCATATCTTCAACCTTAAAACACATCATTCACTAAAGAATTAATGAAATACGAACATATTCATAAAATCATTAACAGACACGCTTTTATACACTTGCAAAAACGCTAACGCAAACGATTTTCATTTAGATTAAACTGAATGTCGTACCAATTTATCCCTATATTTTAAAGAGTTAGAAGATTAATTTAGAGAAGGCAATCTGACGTTGATTCAAGATCTTGTCGCAACGAAGTTTAAGCATTTATGAAAATGCGCTCATAAGTAGATAGATGAGAAAGGCAGAGAGTTTCGTGTCTGTTAGGCTGTTTCCGAATATTCAGCCTAAAACGAAACGCTCATGACGTGATGATTGGGTTCGGTTTCAATCTCGACGATTGACCAACCAAGAGAAAGGTACAAAGGCGCAATATTGGTGTAGGCGTACAACTTAGACGTTGAATCTTTCGAGGGTTGGGATTGATAATAGTCTGGCATTTGTTCAACAGCTCGTTTAATCAATTCACTCGCAATACCTTGACCGCGCCATTGAGGTTCAACAAACACGGCGTTGATCCACACCACATCCCGCACTTGATGAGGTTCCTGAAAATGGGAATACGCCAAGCCACCAATGACCACATTATCGCGAAGTACTGTTATTGCTGGTGGTAGTTGCACGCTGTCTTTATAGGTATCTTTAAACTTGAAATCAGACCATTCGCTTTGAAATAAGCCTTCTAATTCACTCCAAAAAGGTGAACTTTCATCACAATTTCTAAAGATTACTTTCTGCATTTTTTCCATCCTTTGAAAGGGTAATTTGGCCATCCTAGCCTTGGTTTATATCAGTGTAGATAAAGCTACTCTTCTTCGTCGTAACTGTCTGCTGGGTCTTGATTGATTTCTTCGCCACACCCCAAGCATTCGGCTTGCAAATCTGTTGGCATCACAATAATCAAACCACAATGCGGGCATAAATCACCTTGTTGAAACATCCTGTTATTCCTTCTACGTCACAGCTATTGCTTCGGATACTTTTGCTTACTCGCTTCTAACCAATCATGGATGACTTGGCGAGCAGACTCCGATGGCGGCGCATTTCGTTTCCCACAAATCTGGTCAATTTCAAACGGAAAGGCTTTGCTTGGAACACGACGTAGGCCAATGGTTAAGCGCTGAGGCTTAAGCATTCGAAACACCACATAGCGATCGCTCATGATTCGATTGTGATAGACGCCAATACAATGTTTTTGTTCCACACCCTCTTGTTCAAGGTCGTAGTAATCAGTAAGCGGATGAATATTGTCATTACCGAGTAAAGGAACGGGATAAGGGATGTCCATGTCCACTGGCCGATTTCCTTCTAGACGGCGTAACTGACGCTGTTCTGTCCACCTATCATGCAGTTGCTCAAACATAGCAAAGGAATTTTGACTGGTGATGGCGCGCAATGGATCGTCCATCTCCAAATCTTGACCCAGTAAAATCGCGTCTTGGAACATGGCCATCTTTGAAGGCGCATTGAGCCTGCCCTCTTCAACCATTGCAATACCTAATCGACTGCCGGTTAAAAACGGATGAACTTGGTCCAAACGCAGGGCTGTGTATCCAACTTTTGAGTAATGCTTAAACTTAAGAACTCGCCTTTGCAGCGGTTCGAGAATTCGTACAATGTGGTCAAGCTCATCACCGACGTTGTAATGAAGCTCTAGCTTATCGATGAATTTTAGGGTCGCTTTACTGCCGTCTAAGCCCAGTTTGGTTAAGATTCTCTTTTGCCCTAGGCGACTCAGTTCCAACGCTTTCTTGTTATCGACACTGTGCTTCATGCAGATTAATGCCAAAATAACCGGCCTCAATTCAAGCAGTTGAGCTGCTTCATAAGTATTCGCCGCGAGCCACAACATCTGGTATTGATACTCTGGGAAATCATCGGTGATCTCACGATAACGAGCTGGCAATGAATCTAACCAACGACCATTCACATCAAACTGCTCAACGAGGTTTAAGCTCAAGCCAATACCACCATCGAGCGGTCGTCTACCATCTTCAAATACGTGAAAACCGACAAGTTTTTGAGACCAATCGCGGATCTCAATATCGTAGTCAAAGCCTAATGTTCGAGTTGGGATGGTGAGTAATGCTGTCATTAATGCCTCTTGGTTATTGACGAGTTGGACTAGCGAGCTTATCTAATAGCAAAAAGCGTAAAGATCGAACTCACTTCACTATAACAACCTTTTGTAAATTTCTTATCAATCAAAGCGATATAAATACGAGAGTACTTAGAAGATCTTTGAATGATGATTTTACGTAATATGAGACCTCTTCGATATCATTTACTTAGAGAGAAACTATGCTTGTAACATCACTAATAACAAGAGGCTTTAATTATGGAATACCGACATATTCTGGTCGCACTTGAAATGTCTGATGACTCGAAAATACTCATTGATAGAGCAACCTTCTTCGCGAACAAACTAGAAACGGAACTTTCGTTTGTTTATATCGACGGTACTCACGGAGAAATCTACCCAGAACTCGTTGATATTCAAAAAAATAATGGTGACTTACCTGTCAATGATGATGCGATAAAACACTTAAGAGAGTTTGAGGCTTACGCTAAACAGCCGGTTCAGCATATTTTTGTAGGTACGGGTGATTTGAATGACAAACTCAAAGATGCTGTGAAAACACACAACATTGATCTAATGCTCTGTGGTCATCATCATGATTTTTGGCATAAGATCATCTCGCACTCGAAGCAATTGATAGACTCTTCTCCCGTCGACATACTCGTCGTTCCTATGGACTAGAGCTCGTTCCTAAAGACTGACTGCTGCTATGGACTAGAGCTTCTAAAGGCTCACGTCTCCTAAAGACTGTCGATCTTAAGAAATAGCTGTTTGTGCTTATAAAGCCAGACTTGATGAGCCAACCTCTATCGGTATTATTGGTTGGCTTCTATCCCCTCCTCAATCCTCTTCTTTCCCCAAATTCAACCATTACCCATTTGACGTAATCATTTGTGATCTTGTTTGTTCATCCACTCGTAACCGTCTAATAACTAACAAATCACGAGTGCAAGCAATGAAAAAGATTGGTCTCTATCTTTTTACGAACGACTTAAGAATCAACGACAATCAATTGCTCCATTACGCTGCGCAGAGCGTCGATAAACTCATTTGCGTGATTGTCGAACCCACTTTGGTTCGTTTCTCTGCTGGTTTAGCACAAGAGCAAAATTATGGCGCACATCGCCAGGCTTTTGTTTCACAATCGATAGCCAATTTAGAATCGAATTTAGTAAAGCTTGGGCAGCAACTTGTCGTAATTCACAGTAACCAATTAGAACCAGGCGCTGCTGAGCAAACACTCAGCCAAATTATTGCTACACAGCACGTCACCCACTTTTTCGCCAATGCACACTGCGGTTACGATGAGCGACTATTGATTCGATCAATACAAAGACAGTCGCCTAACTTAGTAATGTGTTTACCACATCACTCAACCTTGTTTGACTCACATGAGCTACCGTTCGAATTCTCAAAAGTCCCGAGCTCTTTTACCAAATTTAGAAAGCTAGTCGAGCACTTAGACGTTAATCGCAATGAGACGGTTATTTCAGCTCTACCACCAGCAGTGAGACTAGCATCGACATCGACAATCTCATTATTCAGTTCACCAAATGATGAAAGCGCAGTAATAAGCGATTATTTGGGCGGAGAAGATGCCGGACTAGCGCATTTAGAAAACTACTTTTCACATGACTACGCTTTTAATTACAAGCAGACTCGAAACGCATTTGACGGCATCGAAAATTCAACCAAGTTCTCGCCGTGGTTAGCGCTCGGCTGCGTTTCGCCTAAAACGATTTATCGCCATTTGAAACAGTTCGAAGCCGAACAAGGCAGTAACGATTCGACCTATTGGATCTACTTTGAGTTGTTATGGCGCGAATATTTCTATTGGAAGTGCTTATCACTGGGCTCGTCGTTGTTCGGTGATTCTTCAAACCGTGAACTCTACAGCCCTAACTCCTCGGCAACGTCGAACCGCGATTTCGCTAAATGGAAAAGTGGCAATACCAACTACCCGATTGTCGACGCGTGTATGCGCCAACTTAACGAAACAGGCTATATGTCGAATAGAGGACGACAGCTGGCCGCTAGCTGTTTGATCTACGAACTAGGGATCGATTGGCGACACGGCGCAGCCTATTTTGAGAGCCAACTTATCGACTATGACGTGGCATCAAACTGGGGCAATTGGGCGTATATAGCCGGAGCGCTGAGACCTCAGGTAAGCACTCAAACCAACAAGCAAAAGAATACCAACCAAGCACAACCCAAATCACGTCATTTTGATTTGGGTAAGCAAACGGATATGTACGACCCAAACCATACGTTTATCAACAAGTGGAATGCGAGCAGCAAAGAACTTGTCTTAACCAACAATCGGGATGTGTTATGAATTTCAAAACCGTGCGCCTTGTCTTAGGCGACCAACTCAATATCCAGCACTCTTGGTATCAACAGGTTGATGACGAGGTCATTTACATCATCGCTGAACTTAAGCAAGAGACTGACTACGTTGCATCGCACATCCAAAAGGTGGCCGCTTTTTTCTCTGCGATGGGCTATTTTGCCGACGAACTCAAACAACAAGGTCATCAGGTACTCCACTTCACTCTTGATGACACCACGCAATTTGAAAATCTCGATGCTCTATTGCAATACTACGTACACGAATTCGGCGCAGAGAAATTCGAATATCAAAGGCCAGATGAATATCGCCTTTTAGAACAGATGAACAAGCTCAAACTTACTAATGCAACCAAAGGTTGTTGTGATTCCGAACACTTCCTCTTTCCATTCGAAGAAATCGAACAACAGTTTCCGAAAGACAAACACATCATGATGGAACACTTCTATCGTCGAATGAGAAAGCGTTTTGACATTTTGCTAGAAGACGGAAAGCCAGTTGGCGGCAAATGGAATTACGATGCGAACAATCGAAAGAAACTCAAGAAACAAGACATTGAAAGCCTGCCTCAACCTCTGATGTTTGCCAACGACATTTCCGCGATTTTAGAACGCATCGAGCGTCATCAAACTCAAACCATTGGTGAAGTTGGCGACCAATTATTATGGCCAGTTAACCGCGCACAAAGCTTGTCTCTGCTCGCGCACTTCTGCCAAGTCTGTCTACCGCTGTTCGGTCAGTTTCAAGATGCGATGACGACAGAACACGACTCAAAATGGAGCTTGTACCATAGCCGCCTCTCCTTTTCGATGAACAGCAAACTGCTAAGCCCCCAAGAAGTGATTGATGCTGCGCTGTCGGCTTATCAGGCCTCTTCTAAGATAAACACACCCACTATCGACATTGCACAAGTCGAAGGGTTTGTACGCCAAATACTGGGGTGGCGAGAGTACATACGCGCCGTCTATTGGGCAAACATGCCTGCGTACGCCAATAAAAATCATTATTCAGCAACCAATAAGCTGCCCCATTATTTTTGGGACGGACAAACCAATATGAATTGCATGAAGCATGCGATTGACCAGTCCCTTGAGTTTGCTTACGCGCATCACATCCAAAGGTTAATGATCACTGGCAACTTCTGCTTAATTACGGGCATAGACCCCGACCAAGTAGACAGTTGGTACCTTGGTATATACGTCGACGCGATTGAGTGGGTCGAAATGCCAAATACGCGAGGTATGGCACTGTTTGCGGATGGCGGGATCGTCGGAACCAAACCATACTCTGCCAGCGGTTCTTACATCAACCGTATGAGTGACTACTGCAAAGGCTGTCATTACCAAATTAAAGAACGCAGCGGAGAGCAATCTTGCCCTTTCAATAGCTTGTACTGACGCTTTATGAACCAGCACCGCGATGCGTTAAACCGTAACCCACGCATGGGCATGTTATATCGCTCTTGGGACAATATGGATGAACAAGACCAACAAGCGATACTCGAGACCGCAGAACAACGAATCACAAACTTGGAGAATTTATAATGGTTGAGCAACTCAGATTACACATTTTGGTGGTCGGTGGGAGTGGCGGTATCGGTTTCGCTGTGGTTAAACACCTATTATCTGAGCTGTCTCGCTTTGATTTTCTTGATGTGCATGTCGACGCGACTTACCACTCTCAACAGCCAGAACTAGAAAACAGTCGTTTGAACTGGCACAAAGTCGATGCAACCAACGAAGCTGATATTGAGCAACTCAGCAAACAGTTTGAAAAATTGGACTGGTTGATAAACTGCGTGGGTATGCTCCACACTCCAGATCTTGGGCCAGAAAAGAACTTGTCGTCTATCGACCCTGAATTTTTCCTGAAAAACATCTCTGTGAATACCCTACCCAGCTTGTTATTGGCAAAGCACTTCACTCCAATTCTTAGAACGAGTGACAATCCAAAATTTGCTGTGGTTTCCGCAAAGGTAGGTAGTATTTCAGACAACCGATTAGGCGGTTGGTATAGCTATCGCTCATCGAAGGCAGCCCTTAACATGTTCATCAAAACCATGTCGATCGAATGGCAACGCACCATTAAGAAAGGCACCGTGTTGGCTCTGCACCCGGGCACGACAGACACGGCTCTATCGAAACCTTTTCAGACCAATGTCCCTGAAGGTAAGTTGTTTGAGTCGAGCTATGTCGCCCATCAATTGGTGGACATCATTCGCACTGCTACACCGGATAACAGTGGTCACTTCTACGCTTACGATGGTGAGCAGTTAAAGTGGTAGTTAATACCAGTGGCCGTCTTTCATGAGTGTTAAAAAAAATAACCCAACAGAGTTGAGGCTCTATTGGGTTATTTTTTGAAAGAACGCCTGAGTTTTTTAAGGCGTTATGACTGACATTTTACGAAAGATCAAAACGGGTCATTACGACTACTCAGCCCAATTGAACTTACTGTCGTCTACACCTTCTTTCTCTTCTTTAACACGCTCGCGTCGGTGTTGTTCTTCAATTCGCGCAGCATCTATCTCTTGCATAATGGCTTCGATGTCTGCCAAATCGTCAGTTTCTGTAAACTCGCCCGTCAGCTTGCTGTCTGGCTTTAAGTCGCCTTTCTCGTAAAGCGCCCACATTTCCTTGGCATACTCGGTTTTCGCCAATTCAGGAGCAAACTGAGCGTAGTAGTCACGGATATTATTGATGTCACGAGCCAACATCCACTCAGCGTTGTTGTTCGCCGAAGCATCAACCGCTTGTGGTAGATCGATAATCACCGGACCGTATTCATCAACCAATACGTTAAACTCAGACAAGTCACCATGGATCAAACCAACGCAAAGCATTTTAACCACGTAAGTCATCATCACCGCATGATCTTCAATCGCTTGTTCTGGTGGCATTACAACATCGTTCAAACGTGGTACAACATAACCATCATCGTCAGTGACCAGTTCCATAAGCAGCACGCCATCAAAGCAACCGTAAGGGACAGGCACACGTACGCCCGCTTCTGCCAGTTTATATAAGGCATCCACTTCAGCACTTTGCCAAACCTTTTCTTGTTGCTCTCGACCAAAGCCAGAGCCTTTTTCCATCGCTCGAGCACGGCGGCTATTTCGGACTTTTCGGCCTTCACGATACGCGGTCGCTTTTTTAAAGCTGCGCTGGCTAATTTCCTTATATACCTTGGCACAACGGATCGTATCACCACAGCGTACTATGTACACTGACGCTTCTTTGCCACTCATGAGTTGGCTTTTCACCTCGTCGACTAAACCATCGTCAACTAAGGGCTGTATTCTTTTAGGTATCTTCATGTCGTCTTTATACATGAGTTACCTGACAGATAAAATATTAACTCGTTAAATGAGTGGTTATTCTCAATAGATTCTTAAATGAAGGGAGATTATGTGGGTTTTGTCTTGTGGCGACGACAACGTTCAGAGCAATAAATCACCTCTTCCCAACAACGTTGCCATTTTTTACGCCATGAGAATGGTTTGAGGCAAACGGGACATGTCTTGGTGCGTAGATGTTGTTTCTTGTGCATGACCGCTTCCTTGTCGATGAATCCATTAACCTATTCGTTGAAGAGAGATTCCCTATTACGCTCGTTCCTGACTTTAGCGAGTGACGACGATGTGATTGATAACAACCCCGACTCCGTCATCCTCGAGAAGGAGGAACGACCGAGTCGGGGATCGCTTCATCTAGCTCTGCTTCTATTTCTGCGCTGATAAATATAGCAAGAACCTAAGCGACAACCTTGTACTGTTTCTCCATCTCGCTCACGCCAAGGCCTGAATGTTTCGTCACTTTAAGTTGCACAGGCACACGCTCTTTCAGTGCTTCAACGTGGCTGATTACGCCTATCATCTTGCCTGACGCATTCAAGTTATCCAGCGCGTTTAGAGCAATGTCTAATGTGTCACTATCGAGCGTGCCGAAACCTTCATCTAAGAACAGAGAATCAATACTGGTTTTGTAGCTCACAAGATCAGAAAGCGCTAATGCCAGCGCCAAGCTCACCAAAAAGCTTTCGCCACCTGATAACGTCTTGGTGTCACGCATCACATCGCCCTGCCATGTGTCGAGCACTTGCAGTTCTAAACCATCGTCGGCTTTACGTTTTAGCTCGTAACGACCATGCAAACGCTGTAGCTGCTTGTTGGCCAAGTACACCAAGTTTTCCAGTGTTAGACCTTGAGCAAACTTACGGAACTTGTCGCCGTTCTTAGAACCAATAAGTGAATTCAGACGTGAGATATCATCGAACTCGATCTGTTGCTCGTCGATTTTCTTGAACAGATCTTGCTGATTGCTGCGGTTCTGGCTATCCGTTTCAAGATTGGCAGAAATTGCACCGATCTTTGTCGCATGGCTTTGCTGTGCGTTTTGACACTCAGTAGTCGCTTCTTCAACTTGCTGTTGGTCTTGCTCTTGCCATGCTTTCGCATTTTCGTGATTTTGTAGCTCCACTTGTGTCGCTTTGGCGGTGTTCAACCTAGCTTGCGCACTGACAATCGCTTCGTCTAAAAACTTCTTCAGGCTTTGAAGTTGAATTCTAATCTCTTCGTCTAACAACGCCGCTTCAAAATCAGACTCAACTTCGAAAGGACTAGCTTTCAGTGCTTGTAACCAAACATTCAACGCTTGTGTATGACTTGACTGCTTGCTGATCAACTCGCCAGAGAAGCTGGTGTGTTTGGTTTGCTCAGTTCGATGCTCCAGTTCACAACGGTTAAGCACCAACTGCGCAGCATCAAATGCATTTACCGCGTCAGTGACTTTTTGCTTCATCGCATTGCTGGTGGCTTGAATGTCTTTGTCACCAAACAACTCAGTTCTTTCAGCCGTTACACGAGTGAGCTCTGACACTAAAGACTCATGCTCTTGCGTCAGTGTCGCAAGCTCTTTCTCAACACTGCTTAGCTTGTCATCTAAAGTTTTCAGTTCGGCATTTTGAGTAATCAGCTGCTTTTCAATATCGGCCTGTTGCTGTTTAGTTTGCTGCCAAGTGCTTGATGCCTGTGATTTTGCAGTAAACCAATCATCGATATGTTCAAGTTCAGGCGCTTCGATAGCCGTTTGAACAATGCTCTCTTTCAAAGCGTTCCATTGCTGATCTTTCGCTTGAGCAATCTGAGTCACTTGCTCGTTTGCGACTTGGTTTTGCTTATTCAGATCCGCTAAGCGTTGCTCGGCCAACTCGAGATTAGACTTCGCCTTGTCAGCCATAACACTTACCGACAAGCGTTGTTTCTCAGCTTCGGCATAGTGTGCTTTAGCATCACCCAACGCTTTGAGTTGCTGCGAGAACTGACTTAGTTGAAGTTCACACTGCTGAGCAAAGGTCGCGACTGTAGCTTCATTGCCTAAATCGTTTACCGTTAGCAGTGCTAGCTCTGGAGCCGTGTCAACGAAATCAGATAAGCTCTGTTGAAGCTTGCCGACAACGCCTTGCCAATTCAGTTGAGCTTGTTGAATATCCGCTTGCGCTCGCTGAATGTCATCGTTAAGCGCCGCAATCATAGGGGCCAGAGAATCTAACTGCTGACGATGCTCTTGGCCTTCTTTTTTGATGGCCGTTAACTCTAGGTTTTCCGTTTCTTTTTGAGCAACCAAATTTGCAGTGTCTTGTGACTGTTCAATCGAATGGTCTGTTGAACCACATAGCGGGCACTCAGAGCCTGATTCTAGAGCTGCACGGTACTTCGCCAACTCGCCTTCTTGATCAATCAAACGCGTTAATCGCTCAAGCGAAGTCTCTTTCTCTTTATATCGCTCCACCAACACTTCACGTTCTTTCGAAAGCTTGTCGACCAATTGGATGTTGGTCTGATGTGCCTGAGTTTTTGCGTGCAGGTGTTGCTGGGCATTTAGGAAGCCACGGTTGATCTCAAGTAATGAGTGCGTATTGCGATTCCAGTACTCCAACAGATCTTTTTGCGCATTCAATACTTGTTCGCTGGTGTTGCCTTGCAATGCTTCCCACTGTTGCTTTGCACTACTCTCTAACACAACCAATTCACTTAAAGTTTTGTCTTGCGTTGCTTTGGCTTGTTGCGCACTTTTGATAACCGCTTGCTGAGCATCAAGAGCCGACAAAGCTTGCTTAGCCGAGTTTAACTGTTCCGCATGTTGACGCTCTAGCGTACGAACTTGCTCAACTTTGGCTTGCCACTGACCTAAGTATTTTTCCAGATGTTGGTCAGCTTGATGTGTATTTAAGTACTCAGTGCTGAGTTGATCTTGTTGCTTCAGTGCATCAATTTTTTGGACTAAAACAATCTGTTGATTACGCTGTTGCGTGTGTTGCTCGTTTAGCGTATTTGCTGCATTAACGGCCGCAGTTTGCTTATCTTTGAGTACGGTAATTTGGTTGTCTAGCGGACGTACGAGATCGATGATCTTCTCTTGATCTTGTTGCTCGGCTTTAACCTGTTCGACAATTGCACTGCTTTGAGTCAGTTGAGTTTGCGCGTCTTGCTTCTCTACATCACGAAGGGCAAGTAACTTGGTGCTGTTATCTAAGTGAGCTTGAGTAGTGTTCACCTCTTGTTCGCAACGCTTTAAATCTTTGTGCATTGGGCGCAGCTTTTCAGCCGGCTCACTGTTTGCCAAGCGCTCTAATGAAGGTTGGTTACGGCCTAGTTCATCTTGAGCGGTTTTACAATCGTGCTCACTGGTTGCAATAGTTTGCTGAGCTTTGGTCACGTCTTTCCACCAGCTTAGATGCGCTTGCCACTCTTTTAACTGCTCAGCTAATCGCTTCTGTTCGGTTTCTAACGTTTCACGCTCTGCGGTTAGCTCTTGGATTTGCTCTTCAGACAGTAAGCTAACCCCTTCAGCTTTCGCTTTTAGGTGGTTGAGTGATTCTTCGCTCGATTTGAAGTGGTCGTATATACGCTCTGAAATCAGGCTATAAATTTCGGTACCCGTAAGCTCTTCCAATAACTCGGCACGGTCGTTAGCGTTGGCATTCAAGAAAGCAGCAAACTCACCTTGCGACAGCATGATAGATTTAGTAAATCGTGAAAAGTCCAAACCGGTCACGGTCTCAACCATCTTAATTTTCTTAGTGAGCTGCGTTTCTAATACAGCATCACTATCAGCATCCGCAAATTCACAGGTTGGTGTCTGCAGCGCACCGTCGTGTTTTCCGCGCGCTCTCTTATGATGAAAATTAGAACGGTAAGTTTTACCCTTCACTTCAAATTCAATCTCAGCGAAACACTCACCGGTACCGCGCGTCATTAGCTCGTTGGTGCCTTTAGCGATACTTTTCAAACGTGGTGTTCGGTGGAACAGTGCCAAACAAATCGCATCAAGAATCGTTGTCTTACCCGCACCCGTTGGGCCGGTGATCGCAAACAGACCATTTTCTGCAAACGGTGACTGAGTAAAGTCGAGCTTCCAACGACCTTTCAGAGAGTTCAGGTTTTCAAATTCTAGGCTTAAAATCTTCATATTCGTTACTCACCTGTCCCTTTTTGCGCTTCTATTTCTTCTTGGCTATCCGCACCGTAAGAGACTTCAACCATCACTTGTTTAAACTTCACCGTCATGCGCTCTAAACGCGCTTTTTCAGAATCGGTTTCAAACTCTTCTAAGGCAATACGCTTCGTAAACACGTCCATCGGGCTCAGTTCAGATAAGGTTTCTGCCGACTCTTGCTCTAATGCTTGATTGCGACGCTCTCTTGCTCTGCGCAGTTGAAGTACTTCCACATTCAAACCGTCAGTCAATGAACGCATACGTTCTTGTAGATCCGACAAGTAATCTTGCGCTTGCACTTCTATCGATAACCACACGCTTTGTTCGCTATCTAAACCTATGTATTGGTTCAGCTGAGATTCGATCTCGCTCAAGTCGCCTTTGATTTCAGCTAGAGGTTGGAATGTAGGAACAGGCAATTGAGAAATGGTGCGCTCACCTTCAACAAACTCAACAACACACACTTGTTTCTGAGATTTAAGTTCATCAAAGCTTAGTGGGATTGGAGAGCCTGAATAACGAATGTATTCACGCTTTGCCACCACTTGTGGGCGATGGATATGACCAAGTGCGATATAGTCTGCATCTGGGAAGCCATCAGCGGCGAAACCATCAAGGTTGCCAACATAGATATCACGCACCGAATCCGATTGTTGGACACCCATCGCTGTTAAATGACCAGTAGCGATAATCGGCATGTGCTCGCTGTTTTCAAACGTCGCACGTTTTTCTAAAGCGGCATCATAAACACTTTGGTAGTGCTGTTTGATTGCATCGCCGAGTTGCTTCTGACGCTCTACACCAGTAACACCCGCCTGGCTGGTCAACACATCGCGAGGGCGAATAAAGGGAATGGCACAAACCAGCGCTTCTACATCGCCGTTCTTGCCTTTTAGTTCGACAACCTGAGTCGCATGATCTTCATTGGTATTAGGAATCACATCGGCACCCATGTATTTGAGCAGCTGTTGTGTCTCTTTAAGCACAGACACCGAATCGTGATTTCCACCTAACAACACCAATTGGCAGCCGATCTTGCTCGAGTCGACCACAAACTTGTTATACATCTCACGAGCGTAACTCGGCGGTGTGCTGGTATCAAAAATATCGCCAGCAACAATGATCGCGTCGATGTTGTGCTCAGTAACTTGCTCAAGTAACCATTGTAAAAACCGTTCATGTTCATTCTTACGGCTTTTATTGTAGAAGTTTTGGCCAAGGTGCCAATCGGACGTGTGAAGAATCTTCATTGCTGCTCACTGGAAGTCGGTAATAGCTTTAATTTACCAAAATAGTCGACAAAATACCCTTTTATAAGCTTGTGAAAACCAACTAATTTCAGGCTTTGGATCAACTATGCCCATAGCGTAACCAATCATTATTTTTGACATAAAAAAACCGCTCAACGTTAGAGCGGTTTTAATTGTCTGTGGCCTAAACTATACGCCATAAATTACTTAATCTTTATTTAGCGAGCTTCTGCTAGGCTTGCCAGGTAGTTATTCGTTAAATAAAAGCCGCTGAACTTGTCAATAAAGTCCGCTGGAACGGTTTTATCGGTCAACCCAGATTCAATCAGAGCCGCTTGCCACCTCTGTACTTTCGGGAAGCTTTCTAGCATATCGAAGCCTGAACGCCCTTTAATTACAAATGCTCGGTGTAACAGTGGTAACCAAGCGATGTCGACGTTAGAGATGTAGTCCCCTTTAAAGAACTCAGTATCACCCAGTTTTTTCTCTGCCTTTAGGAACGCCTTTTGTAAATTGGCTAAGCGTGTTTCAAAAGTCTCTTTGTCTTTACTCGCCATGGTGCCGCACTGTGGCATGTAATGTTTGCTCGCTTGATAAGACCAAGCACGGTCGAGTGCTTTCTGCTCGGGTGAAACCTCTTCAATAGGGGCATATTTATCGTCTAGGTATTCAACAATTGCATCAGATTCAAAAAGGACCGTGTCATTTTCTGTAATCAATACAGGAACCTGCCCGTTCGGTGAGATATCCAAAAACCACTGTGGTTTGTTATTCAGCTCAATGTACTCAATTTCAAACGGGACGTTTTTCATTACTAGTGAACCCATTACACGTTGAACAAATGGGCAGTTTTTAAAGCTAATCAATTTAATCATTTTTGGCTCCGAATCGGGTTAATAATTTCTTGTTACCCCCTAAGACGAACCCAAAATCCAAAAGACGAAGAATAATTCGTTATTTCACGAAATAATTTAATTTGTTGTTATCAAGACGTTTAAAACCAACAAAGAAATGCGAAATCTTTGCAAAGAATAGTTAATAGCTAGGGAGGCGAGACGGAGGGATACAGTACTAATTACTAATTACTAATTAACGAGCTAACAAGCTAACAAGCCGTACTTTCCCCACCAGCGTTAACTGATGAGGAGAAGTTAACGAAAGCAGAGTAAAACTAAACAACCAAAGATAGTGCAATAGATGCCATGATCACTCCTACAACAAACTCCAACATCTTCCATGATTTCGGGTTCTTAAACATTGGAGCTAAGAATCGTGCACCATAGCCAAGTAAAAAAAAGAACACGAATGAAGCCGATACTGCACCTGCACCAAACAACATTTGATTTGGTTGATATTGTGTAGAGATAGAACCAAGCAATACCACAGTATCCAGATACACATGCGGATTAAGCCAAGTAAACGCTAAACACATGGTAACTGCTTTGGTTAAAGAGTTTTTGGTTTCGACACCGGCTTCTAAGGCATGATTTTCGGTAAATGCTGAGCGAAAGCTCAAGAATGAGTAAACCCCTAAAAAGATAGCCCCACCGTAACGAGCAAACTGCTCAATTTGAGGGAACTGCTCAACGATCGCACCAAAGCCCATCACACCAAAGCTGATCAGTAATGCATCTGAAATCGCGCAGACAGCACAAATAGCAAACACATGCTGATTCTTTAAGCCCTGTTTAAGAACGAACGCATTTTGAGAACCGATCGCGAGAATAAGCGAAAGCCCGAGAGTAAAACCTGCAAAATAAGTCGGCATCAAAGGTTAGCCTCTTAACGTAACTCAATACTCATGAAATGACTGTGCGGGTCTAACACATAATTAGCAAAAGGTTCACAGTAACCAAAGCCAAATTTTTGATACAAATTACGCGCTGGCTTAAAGTAGTCTTCCGATCCCGTTTCTAGGCTAATACGTCGATATTGGCGAGCGGTTGCCGTATCCAAAACGTGCTGCAATAGCTTGCTTGCGACACCGGACTTTCTTGCAAACTGCGAGGTTCTCATTGACTTCAGTTCAGCGTGTTGTGTATCAAGCTCTTTAATGGCGACACACCCAAGCAGTTGGCTGTCTTTCCAAGCACTGAAAAAAGTAATCTCTGGCGACTTGAGCCCATCTAGATCCAGTGCATGAACGCTTTCGACTGGCGATGTCGCATACATATCAGCTAAATGCTCTTCGAGTAGCTCAATAACCTCTCCACCCGACAAATCATCAATTTTTATTTCCATAACTCTTTAATTATCCTTAATAATTTTTTTATCCGTTTTAGATACAGTAAAATTACGCTACCCTCAAAAAGTTGCGTACGGCACACTTTAATCACATAGTCTCGTGACGCTTGCCGTGTTAGGTATCTGATAGCTTTGTCGATATACAGCAGTCACAATTTATTTACGACACCACCATTTATTTAAAGCACCTGTTTTTGGTGAGAGGATATGTAGTCAGATCTATATGAGCATCCAACTAGATTTAACCACAGCCACCCCTAGGCAGAATTTCGACTCTGCACAGGGCTATATTACGCTGCAAGACCACCGTGTCATCGATGTCGACGAAAACATTGCAAAAATCTTCGGTTACAGTTGCCGTGAAGCACTTCTCAACAACGTCGATTTTGTCTACTCATTAATACCCAAAGATTATCACGGCTCTGTCCGTGAACGTTACCTTTCTGCGATTAAAGGCCAACTGGGAAAGGGAAAGCTCTATAAAGATATTCCGGTGAATAACCGCCTTCTCTCGCTGTTTAGCCTTGCTCAAGCGGTCAGAGTCAACGACCGCCCCGCTCTTCGTGTAATGATCATAGATATTACCTCAGTTGTTGCTTCAGAGCGTAAACATCAAGAAAAAGATCGTATGTACCGGACTTTACTCAATAGTTCGAAACAGGGCGTGCTCGTCCACCAAAATTTCAAGCCTCTAATGGTTAATCAAGCCTGGGTTGAAATGCAAGGTGCCAAATCGATAGAAGCAGTGCTTGCCATGGACTCAATCATTTCAATTATTCCGCCGGACAGTCGTATCAATGCCATGAGACGCAGCCAGAGTATTCTTGCCGGTGATACACCAAGCTTCAGTTCTGTGGTTGAAAACCAATGCTTTGATGGGAGTAAAAAACACTTCAACATCTACGACAACATCATTAATTGGGAAGGCGAGAAAGCGATTCAAGTGGTGATAGAAGACGTTTCCGACAAGGTGATATTAGAACAAGAGCTATTGCACCGCGCACTTCACGACGATCTAACACAAGTGTTCAGCCGCAGTGCCATTTACGATTGGTTAAAAAAGCCGTTAAAAGAACAAACTGAGATGTCTTGTTTACTGTTGGATATTGATGACTTCAAAAAGATTAATGACCAATTTGGACACAGTGTTGGTGACGAAGTGATTCGCACTCTCGCGAATACCATTAAGAAGCACGTCAAAGCCTTGAACGGCGTGGTTGGCCGCTGGGGAGGTGAAGAGTTTATCGTCTTCTTTCCAAAAAACCGAACGACTCATGGAACCATTCTCAACACGGCATACTCACAAGCAAAAATTGTTGGTCAACGTATTTGCGAAGAATTTCGAACCCATCAATTCTTGGGATTTAATCGCACCAAGTTTCAATCAAGCGTCAGTATTGGCATTACCGACAGCTGCATCGTTCGTACCAACAACTCCCTAGATACGTTGATTCGAGTTACAGACGACGCGCTCTATCGTGCTAAATCCAACGGAAAAAATAGAGTCTCAGTAAACCACGAAGGTGCATGTATAGAGTGTGGCTCGTGAAACAATTGCTAAGCATCAAGAAAAGGTCATTTAAGCCTATAAGTTGACCCAAGATTTTCTTGTTATTTTTAAGTTCTAGTTTACTATGCGCCACCCCAATTTTTTCAGCAAATGCTGCAGGCAAACATGTCCGCCAACGCACTCTATACCGACCTATCCGGTTACTATGATTTAATGTGTGTCGATATTGACTACCAAGCGCAGAGTGACTGCGTTCGTAGGTTACATCAGATTTTTGGAAATGAAGGAAAAACACACCTCGACCTTGGATGTGGCACTGGACCACACGTTCGCCATTTTATTGATTACGGCTATCAAAGTAGTGGCCTTGATCTGAATAAACCAATGCTCGACATTGCTCAAGTTCGTTGCCCTGAAGCTAACTTTTCAGTACAAAACATGAGTAACTTTGAGGTCTCAGAACCGCTCGATCTTATCACTTGTTTCTTGTATTCCATCCATTACAACGACGGTATTGAGAGACTAAAAGAGTGCATTGCAAGCGTGCACCGAGCTTTGAAACACGAAGGTGTCTTCTGCTTCAACGTGGTTGATAAAGAGAAGATAAGCAATGACTTGTTTGTTCGACATACAGCCAACAAAGAACATGATGACTTTACCTTTCGCTCAGGTTGGTATTACTCCGGCGAAGGTAGCAAGCAAACGTTAAAGCTAAGCATCGAAAAAACGACTGCCGGTGAAACTCAAGTATGGAATGACGAACACCCTATGGTGGCATTCTCGTTTAAGGAATTGATCGAGATATTGAAGCCCTACTTTGAGGTTCATATTTTTGAGCACGATTATGACAAGCTGCTGCCTTGGGATACCAAATCAGGTAATGCTTTGGTCACTTGTGTAAAAATCTAGGTAAGCTAATTCCAAACGAATTAAACCGATACAAGCACACAAAAAAGAACCCACACTCGCCGTTCTCTTTATAGAGTATCGAGCCAATGTGGGTTCTTCGTTTTTATATGTATCTTGCTACCAAATCAAACACAGATTGATTAGAAGTCCGCTGTCATACCTACGTAGTAAGTACGTGGCTCTTCAACATAACCCATACTCTCTAGCTCTTGTGATACAGCTTCATCAGTCAAGTTAGTGATACCAGCGCGCAGTCGAACAGAATCATTAACGTTGTACACCGTACCGATGTTCAGTGTTGTGTATGCGTCTTGCGTTAAGTCGCTTTCGATATTGCGCTCTCCACGGTAACGCGCACTAATAAAGGCATTCAGATCGAAAGTTGGGCTCCAGTTCAGTTTAACTAAACCTGAATGCTTGTAACGCTCAAGCAGTTCTTCACCCGTTGACTTATCTTCTGTGTCTAAGAACGTGTAGTTACCAGACACGCCCCACTCATCGGTAATCTGGAATTGACCCGTAAGTTCAGCACCTTGAACCACCGCCTCAGATACATTGGTATAAGTACGCTTCCCTTTCACATAGCCAGTAGAGCTAGAAGTGTCTGCGCACCCTTTACCCGATTCAAACACTCCGCCGTTCTCGCAGTACGTTTCATCGCGATCAATAAGATCATTGATTTCGTTGCGGAACAAGGCTCCTTCAACATTCCAACGTGGTTGGTTGTATATTGCTGCAATTTCATAGTTCAAGCTCGTTTCAGGCTGCAGGTTTTCGTTGCCATATAAGTCGCACGCTCCCTTACAGCTATTAACTGTGTAGTCGGCTTGGTTTTGAGTCAACGAAGGTGCTTTGAAAGCCTTACCCACACCACCTTTGATGATGAGGTCATTAGTCGTTTGGTGAACTAAGTACACACGCGGGCTGAATTCTTCACCGTACAATTCGTGCTTGTCTAAACGTCCACCAATGGTTGCGGTGAGTTGTTCAGTCATCAACCACTGGTCTTGAACAAACAAAGCACCTTGATACGCTTCTGATGTACCGTTGATCAAGTTTTCTTTGTTGGTTAATTCGCTCAACTGGTAGTCCATACCAAAAGTTACGGTGTGACTATCACCGAGATAAGTCGTTGCTGACGCTTCTACTATTTGAGTTAGCTCTTCTACATCGCTACTGTAATTGTTACCTAGATCAGCGGCATCGTTGTCTGTCACGTTTTCACGAGAGTAACGAACTTGTGTGTCACCCCAGTTCCAAAAACCGCTGTGTGTAATCGCTTGACTGTTACGTACAACATTACTATCCACTAGGTTCGAACCTGTAGCGTGTTCTGCTAAACCATCACGTTTATCGTCACTATAGCCAAGGTCTAAATCAATCGTCTGATTGTCTGTCATATTCCATGTCAGGTTGGCAAGCAAACTTAAAGTGTCGCGTTCCTCTAGAGCGGTAATATTTTCACGACCATTACCTGTATATGGTTGCCATGCGTCACGCGAGGTTTGATTTAAAGAAAAACGCGCAAACAACTCATCATCAATCAATGCACCGGACGTAGTAAAACCAACAGAATATTCTTCGCCACCATCTCCGTCTAATGGAGATGAAGTGTCCATGTTAATCGTTGAGCTCCAATCATTTTCTGGAGCTTTGGTGATGATGTTGATTGTGCCACCCATACCATCTGAACCGTAAAGTGCAGACATTGGGCCGCGGATGATTTCAACACGTTCGATTGACTCAGCTGGAATAGTCGAGAGATCGAAATCGTTACCACGAATGATGGCACTTGCAGAGCTTAAGCGACGGCCATTCACCATGATAAGCGTATAGTCTGAATCCATACCACGAATAGAGATCATCTGACGGCCAGCACGTGTGCTATCAAAATCAGATTCCACACTCGTTGATTCTGCAACGATGTCAGCCAAAGTGATTCCAGGGCTGTCTTCGATGTCTTGAGCGGTGATAACCGACATTGAAGCTGGCGCTTGTTTTAGAGCCATTTCAGTACGAGTTGCCGTAACAACCATTTGCTCATCTGTTGCTTGCGCTTCTTTTTGCGCTAACACGTTAGCCGATAGTGAGGTGCAAATAATAGCTACTGCGACCGAAAGAGGTTTACGAATCATAAGAGGTTTGCGAACTAAAAGAGGCTTGCGAATCAAAAGAGATTTCTCAGACATGATATTTATTCTTACATGTAATTAGCAATGATAATGGTTTGCATTAAACAGCCAGTTATCACTCCAATCAACGAAAGTTTCATGCTGAAAATTCATTATGATTATTCATTTATCAAATAATGCAGACAAAATATATTCAATTCATTAGCATTGAGCCCGTAACATTCATGTGCCAGATAACTTAGGAGTATGTCTCTTTAAACAGTTCACGAATCCAACGACACATAGGGTCATTGTGGAAACGTTTATGCCAGTAGAGATATACGTCTTCTGATGGGCTCCTGATCGCTTTGGGTACGCGTTTACAAACAAGGTTTCTCTGTTTTGCTGCTTGTTGAGCAAAAGGTGTCGGCAGGTGAAAGATGATATCGGTCGCTTCAGCCATATCTGGAGCGACGTTAAAGTTAGACAGTTGAATCGGTATCGATAGCTGACGCTGCTTATCGATCAAGCCCAAATCTTTGAAACGACTTTCAATCGAGAGCTTCTTATCCCCTTGCAGTGAGATCTGGCCGAGTTGGCTACTCAATAAATCATCAACGGTGATCTCTTTATCTGCCAGAGGGTGGTCTTTGCTCATCAATAACCGATAATCGCGACTGATTACGAACATTCGATACAAGTTTTGTTCAGAACTTAATGGTTCATGCGTCGACAATACAAAGTGCGCATCACCTGATAACAGAGGTTCAAAGTGTCGTTTAGGAATCGAGTCGATATCGACAACCATATTCGGCGCTTGCTTGCGGATTTGTGCCACGACTTTTGGTAACAAATGCGAGACTTGCGGAACCAAGCCAAAGAACCGAACGGTACTATTGCTCGTCTGCGGTTCAAATACGTCTCCATGGACCAATTTCTCAAGGCGTGTGAGCACAGAGTTGAGGTCTTGCTTAATGACTTCTGCTTTCGGGGTTAACTCATAACCATAGGCTGCGCGGACTAACAAGTCATCGTTGAATACCGTTCGTAGTTTTTGTAGTGAACGACTCACCGTCGGTTGGCTCATGTCTAGCGCCAAGGCTGTGTTTGATACGTGCTTCTCTTCAAGAAGGTGTTTAAGAATAACGAGTAGGTTAAGGTCGACCTGGGCAAGATTCATTATAAGGATATTCAAAATACTGAAGATTCAATATGCGTATAGTGCTATTTCCCCAGAATTAATACAATTGATAATCACTCTTACTTTGATGTCATACAATGTGAAGTGCCGAATTTGATGCTAACTAAGTTTTTGAAAGGCTTATTTGGGTGACTTTAGACACAAAAAAAGAAGCCAAATGGCCTCTCTTTCCCCTATTCACTCTCGCTGCTATTTTCGTTAGCGCTCAACACTTGGCGAATAATAAGCGTCCAACAGTGAAATGAAATTCCCTCTATCAAGTTCGCTAAGTTGATTAATGCCAGCCGCTGCTTTTCTTCCTCCACCAGTTACAAAGCTAGAGCAAATTTCATCTGCGCCTGTTCTATTGGATAGTGGTGCTCTTAGGCTAACAGTATAAGATTCGCCATCTTGGTTTTTCGTTAATACTGCTTGCGCTCGGTTTGGATCTTGATTCACGATCTCATTGCCAAATACACCGCTGATACGTCTTGCCCAAGTCTCGCCGGGCAGTTCAAACACACGTGCGACTTTACTTTCATAAACAGGGGCAAGGTTTGATAGTTGCTGGCGGTCATTTTGGTAAGCAGCTCGTAGTCGATAAAACACCGAGTCTGTGTCATCCAAAAGATCAAACGGGTTCGGATATTGATAAAGGGTTTGGTAGAGCTCAACTGGCGTGAAGTGCAAATCGCTCAGTGATGTACCGTAGCCGTTGTAATTAACCAAGGTGCCTAGCTCTTCTAAGAACTCAATTTGTGATTGTTCGAATCCATTTTCATCAGCTAACTGTGCGGCCACTACTTTTAAATTATCACCAAAGGCCGCCGCGATTGCCCAAGCTACGTGTGCACCATTTAGCTTCTGGTTAATCAGTAAACTCGTGCAGCTCTCTGGCGAGGTGTCTATCAGAGTGTCTAAATGCTCAGAGATTGGCACGTCCCCTGTTCGATGGTGATCGCAGTAAAACACATCGATGTTGGCATCTAACAGTGAGTGCAATGCTGGCAGGTTCTTCTCCATCGACACATCAAGAACGGTAACGGAAGAGACATCATTTGGATTGCCCGGCTCTATGATTTGACTGGCAACTTGAGAAACCAACTTAATATCACGCTTTACACCGGTAACGAGTACGCTTTTTCTCGGTTCACTTAATCGCAGTTGTAGCAACGCGATGATACCGTCTGCGTCTCCATTGAATACGTCGTAGTGCATGCTGTTCCTCTTCCGTAAGATTTAACGTTTATTTGAAACGCGCCAAAGATATGGCTCACGTCAATGCGTTCGTTCATCGTTAGTCTGTCATTATTTTAGTTTTATTCCACAGATACTTAAGTCTATTTTGTAATGCCTTATTCTTATTTCTATCGATTCAGGCACTTGCCTATTCTTCAGGCACAAAAAAGGCGCGAATAATTCACGCCTTTGTTTTCTATGAACTCACGTCTTTGGTTTATAGCTTGCTCTAGAAGTCTTATGACGTCTTAAACTGCGCTACCGCTTGATCCATATCGTTCGCTTGCTCGGCTACTTTATCGACTTCGACCAAGCAATGCTGCGCCGAAGCGTTGTTATCATTCGAGATGGTATTCAACTCAGTAATTGAGTCACTCACTTGTGTCATTACGGCACCCTGTTCTTCAATCGCTGAAGCAATACGTTCTGAGTTGCCTTGAATGCTTTCCATATCACTCAAGATCAGTTGCAAGCTTGCATCCAATTCTTCTGAATCTTTAAGTGTCAGCTGGCCTTGTTGGTTACACTCGCCAATCTCTGTCATAGAAGCATTCATTTGGCTCTGGATTGCAGTGACTACACTGGTGATTTCAGTGGTTG
Source organism: Vibrio sp. 1F169 (assembly GCF_041439605.1). Classification (NCBI taxonomy): domain Bacteria; kingdom Pseudomonadati; phylum Pseudomonadota; class Gammaproteobacteria; order Vibrionales; family Vibrionaceae; genus Vibrio; species Vibrio sp. 1F169. The sequence continues at coordinate 67,872 of NZ_JBGOOI010000004.1, forward strand.
ATTGGTGCGTTCTGCTTGCTAACGCTCGGACTTCATCCGCAACAACTGCGAAGCCACGACCTTGCTCACCAGCACGAGCGGCTTCAATGGCTGCGTTTAATGCCAATAAATTAGTCTGTTCCGCAATACCTTGGATAATGTTAACGGCACTACCAATTTGATCGACATGGTGATTCAAAGAACTAATCGAATCTTGGCTACTTGAAAGGCGTTCAGACAACTGGGTAATGTTATTGATGGTATCAACCACCACTTCACGACCTTTGTCGGCATTCACTTTCGCTTGATGAACGCCTTCAGCGGCAACCGATGTACTTTCTGATATTTCCCCAATAGTCAGTACCATCTCTTGCACTGAAGTTGTCATTGTTGAGGTGTGATTTGCTTGAACTTCAAACTGTTTGATGACCGATTCAAGCTCGTCATGCATGCTCGACGTACTTTGTGTCAACTGATGCGACTTAGATTGAGACGTTGCTATCAACCCTTCAAGCTGATCTAGCAGTTGATTGAAGTATTCGCCTAGCTTACCGAGTTCGTCTTTGCCATTCTCCGTCGCACGAATAGACACGTCGTTCGAGTCGACAATATTACGGATCACAGTAAGTAGAGATTCAATCTTACCGATGATTGAACGTACGATTAACCAGCTGAATAGAATGATCGCCACTAACAGTGTGACGCAAAGTGTGTTGTTGATCAGCGATAGTTTATCCATCTCTTGCTGTGCCTGTTGATCTAACACGGCCGAGAATTCTTTGAATTGAGTCTCGATAACGTGCGAACCTGTGCGCGCTTGCCCTAGTAACCCTTCGTTATGTTTTAACCCTATCACTCGTTTCTGATCTACGACTTGACGAGCTGCTTCTATCAAAGCAGCTGAGCCACCCGCATTAGAAGTAATAGACAGAACACTTGGGTCGAACTCACCCTTCTCGATCAGATCATTGAAGAGATACAGCTCAATTTTTTGTTCAGCACTCGCGGTGGCACTGATGTTATCGAGTACAGCATGAAATTCCCCTAACAATCCTTTGTCTCGTGCTAGTCCATACACTTGGCTGGCTTTAACAAGGTTAACAAAGCTTGTGTGGTACGTTTCGATATCTTCACGCAAATGCGTACTGTTGGCCAAACCCAGACCATTCAGCACAGCATTAAGCTCAGATTCAGACGCTAAGAATTTTTTGTAATTTACGTCGAACTTGTCGAGGTATTTCAGATCACTGCGAAGTAAGAAATCTTTCTCGTTACGACGAAGGTTGAGCAGTCGCACTTCAAGTTCTTTGGTAATTTGTTTGGCTTCGCTCATTTTAGCGGTGGTGTCCGCAAATTGAGATGTGGTAAACAACAATGAAATCATGCCGAAGATGGAGAACACCCCCAACGAATAGAGCTTTTTCTTTATATTCATATACATGGCTCGTCTTTACTAAATTAACTATAAGTATCTAATTGATCGCATCAAAGCATGGATATACGGCTAGTGCGATCGAGTTATTGTTATGATTTTTTATCAGTAATGGGGTTGAGTTTTTGCAGCGGCCCTGCCCGCCAGTAGTGACATCATCAATACATTCAAACAAAGAAGATCCAACCCATTAACGACAGATTAATCAATAACACATTTTCGCTACATGTACATTAATAGAATTATAAAACTGAGAGACAGATATTTGACGGGGTATAAATAGCTGAACGCCTTGCTATTAAGGCTTTGAATTAAAACAGTTTGGGCAATTATTGTTCTGACGGCTGTGAATGACATTTTTTTGGCTCATCAGCGGAGCAAGAACGAAGAGCAATATTGGGAGGTTTTGACTTGTTTTTGAAACGGTGAGTCCATCGATTAGTGATTGTATAGTCGAGAGAAAACGGCGAAAAAATGAACCTACTCAATTCGAGTCAGGCCCATTTTTAGATTTCTTAATCAATCGCTTTTCAGCTAATAAGCTAGGGTTCGAACTTAAGGCTGACTAAAACGCTTTTACCATCTTAGATAGGCACTTCAGTAATACCACTTTCTCATCTTCTTCGATGTCTTGCGTTAATTCATTAACTAGGTTCAAGTGAAGCTGATTGTGGTGAACATGAATCTTCTGCCCCTCATCAGTTAGAGCAACCACGATTGCACGACGATCCGTTGGGTGTTCATGGCGTTCAATCAATTCGGCTTTAACCAGCTTTTCGATTTGAACGGTCAATGTACCCGTGGTGATGCCCAGCTTTTCAGCGAGCTCTTTCATTCTTAACGCGCCATGCATACCAAGTACTTCAATAGTGTGTACTTGAGCCAGGGAGTAACCCGTCTCTTTGACAACAGACTGCTCCCACGAAGACATTTTATCGTAGAACTCAGTCAGTATTTGGTTAAGCTGTTCTATATTTCGCATGGTCGTTTGAATGCACTTCAAGAGTAAGATGATTAATCTTATCAAACTTGGAGAGCATTTGTTTATATTCAGACACGGTTTTATCACTGTTTGATTCAAGAGTAATTGCTGCTGAATAGTGATGCCCACTCACCTTCCACATATGGAAATCGGTGACCGACGCATAAGGCGTTAAGGTTTCGGTCACTGAGTCGCGATAATCTTGGTGGATATTCTCATCAAGCAGGATTGGACTGGTTTGTTTCATAAGGTTCATCGTCCACTTAGCAATCACAAATGCGCCAACCATTCCCATTGCTGCATCTAACCAGTTCCAACCGTAAAACTTACCAAACAGCAGCGCAACAATGGCCAACAGTGAAGTCAACGTATCCGCCAACACATGCATGTAGGCTGCGCGTAGGTTATGGTCATGATGGTGCTCACCATGCTTATGATTATGGTCGCTGTCGTGATCATGGCTATGTGAATGACCGTGATTCTTACTATGATTGTTACTATGATCGTGGCCATGCTCGTGTCCGTGATCATGATGGTGATCGCCGAGTAAAAACATACTCACCACATTCACAGTTAAACCAATACAGGCAACGATGATCGCTTCATTGAACTGAATCGCTTGTGGGTTAAATAAACGATGCACTGATTCCACCAGCATCAATAATGACACAATACCCAATGCAATCGCGCTGGTGTAGCCCCCTAACACGCTGACTTTGCCAGTACCAAACGAGAAACGTTCACTCTCGGCATGTTTCTTCGCATATCGGTATGCAAATAAGGTGATACCAAACGCTGCAGCATGCGTTCCCATGTGCCAACCATCGGCAAGCAATGCCATTGAACCATAAATGGTACCCGCAACGATTTCGACAACCATGGTAACGACGGTCAATAACAGGACATAGAACGTGCGTTTCTCACCTTGGCTGTTATGTGAAGAAAAGTTGTGTTGGTGACGTGTTGTAAAACTCAAAATGGCGTCCTTAGCTGATGTTTGCGGTTAGATGATCGTTGTTAATAAAAGCCCTTTGATTGACAAGTAATTTGACAATCAAATCAATTGGTTGAAATTTAGTTTGATCATCAAACTTTGTCAACGGCGAATTTGATTTTCGAAATGGGACGAAAATGAATAAGGCTCACTTAATCAAGAAATAAACTCTGGGCAGGTCTCTGATTTTGAGTAAAACACTAGCCCTAATCACGGCTCCACTATTCCTCTAAGTAACTAGAATTCATACCCAGTAGTCCTCTGAGTTAATACAAAATTGGTATTTTCTTTCTAAACAAATAGAAACTAAAGAAAGGACATTACCTTGACTAAATTAACCAAAACCGTGTTAGCAATGAGCGCACTCAGCGTTGCTCAAGGCGTCGCTGCGGCAGACCAACCGAACATTCTTGCTATCTGGGCAGATGATCTTGGTTACTACAACACTAGCGCATACAACCGTGGAATGATGGGCTACGAAACGCCGAACATCGATCGTATCGCTAATGAGGGTGCTATTTTTACGGATATGTACGCACAACAATCTTGTACGGCTGGCCGTGCTTCGTTCGTGACAGGTCAACACCCATTCCGTACCGGCCTACTTACTATCGGTATGCCAGGTTCTTCGCATGGTATTCCTGACTGGGCTCCTACCATTGGTGATGCTCTTAAAGAAGAAGGTTACGCGACGGCACAATTCGGTAAAAATCACTTAGGCGATCAAGACAAACACCTTCCTACAAACCATGGTTTTGATGAGTTCTTTGGTAACCTTTACCACTTAAACGCGGAAGAAGAGCCTGAAACCTACTTTTACCCAAAAGACCCAGAATTCAGAAAGAACTACGGGCCTCGTGGCGTTATTAAAGCAACCTCTGATGGCAAAATCGAAGATACGGGTCCACTGACTCGTGCTCGTATGGAAAACATCGATGAGGACTTTACCGAAGCGGCTATCACGTTCATGGAGAAATCTGTAAAAGAAGATAAGCCGTTCTTTATCTGGTACAACTCGACTCGTATGCACGTTTGGACTCGTCTGAACGAACATTACAGCGGCATTTCAGGTCAAGGCATCTACGCTGATGGTATGGCTCAATTAGACGACAACGTGGGCGCGTTGCTTGATACTCTTGAACGCTTAGAAGTTGCAGACAACACGATTGTCATCCTTTCTACCGATAACGGTGCAGAAAAGTTTACATGGCCTGACGGCGGTACATCTCCTTTCCACGGTGAGAAAGGCACAACTTACGAAGGCGGCATGCGTGTTCCACAAATCGTGAAATGGCCTGGTGTAATCGAACCTGGCTCTGCGGTTAATGCGCTAATGTCTCAAGAAGACTGGTTACCGACACTAGCTGCTGCTGCCGGTAATGACTCTATCGTTGAAGACCTTAAAGAAGGTGTTTCTCTAAATAATACAGATTGGCGTGTTCACTTAGATGGCTCGAACTTTATGCCATATTTTGAAGGAGAGGCTGAAAAGTCACCCCGTGAAACTATCTTCTACTTCTCTGCAAACGGTGACTTCAATGCGCTTCGTTGGAACGATTGGAAAGCAAGCTTCGCTATGATGGAAGGCACAATGCAATCGGCTATCCGTCAAGCTCCTGCTTGGGCTTCAATTACAAACCTACGTATGGACCCGTTTGAAACCGCAGCGAAAGAATCTGGCATGTACACTCGTTGGATGGTAGACAACATGTGGTTATTCGTACCAATGTCTCAAGAAGTGATTAAGTTTATGGGCTCTCTAAACGATTACCCAATGCAACAAGGCCAAGGCTTCAGTGCCGCAGACATCAATTACAACACGCTAAAAATGCAAAAGCTAATTCAGCAGATGCAAGCACAAAACGCGAAATAGCGGAGCAAGGGTTAAACAGCGAAGCAACAGCTAGATAACCCGGCTACCGACCATTAAAGATAACTGACTAATTAAAGCCCCACTGGGGCTTTTTTTGTGAGGCATCAACAATCTTTTTTCTAAACCATGAATGCGCCATATCTGCATTACGACTCTTGTGCCACACCAGATATTCAGTACCAAGATCCGATTCAAACGGTAAAGGCGACAGCTTAAAATCATCCAGCAAGCCATACCTTTCAAGTATCGATTTCTGACTAATACAAAGCCAATCCGTCCCTCTTACCATATCAAGCATTTCAAATGGGCCAGGCGCCTTTCGTGCAACCTTTCTACTTTTCGCATACTTACTGGTTTTGGTTAACGGCGATTCTTTGGTATCCCACATACTATGAAGAACATGCTTCTCTTCAAGGTATTCTTCCAACGTAATCTCGTTCCCTAATCTAGGGTGGTTTTTATCATAAGCAACCACCATAGGTTCGTTAGAGAGCTGAATACATTCCATTGCCGGATCGTTGATAGGCGTATGGACTATACACAAATCATATCGGTGTTGGCGAAGGTCTAGAACGATGTCTGCGGTATAGTAAGGGTCAATATGAAGACCTATATCTGGCGTTTCCGCATAGAGGATATCGGATACACGCTTCATCAATGAATAAGTTGCACCACTAATACAAGCGACATTAAACGACCTTTCAATTTTTGTTGGGTCGAACTTTCGCTTACTTGGAAAAGTCGATTCAAAGGCATCGTAGGCCTGTTTTATCTGAGGGTAGATGTCATAACAAAAACTGCTCGGTCTATAACCTTCCTTTGTTTTCACAAACAACGGATCATCATAGGTTTCTTTTAGTCGGTTAAGCGCCTTACTAATTGCGGGCTGAGTAACGCCAAAACGTTTCGCGGTATTCGAGATAGAGAGCTCTTCCATCATGACAACAAAATACGGGATCAGACTAAAATCAGTGTTTTTCATGTTCTATTTACCAAACTCGCGTACTAAATTAACTTTCATATCATTGAATTATACCGTATCAACCAAGCACTTCATTAGCGACCCTTTTATTTTGGGAAGTCACCTACGAATTAACATGCTAGAAACGATGATTAACAGAACACAAAAAGCCCACACTTGGCAGGCTCAGGTAACTCTAAGTCAGTGATGGCGTTTATTTGCTTTGTAGCAGAGTAATCTCATCATTCACCCAGCCTAATAACTGCTTAGTCGCTTTAGATAAGACTTGGTTCTGCCTCACGATATAGCCAAGGCTGGTGCTAGAGAAATTGGTCAATGGCGTAACCTTTGAATTCAAATGCTGCTTGGTGGATATCGCAAACTCAGGAATGATGGCGACACCAAACCCAGCTTCTGCCCAGTCGATTTGAGCATCGACACTCCCTACTTCCATGACTCTATGATTGGGTAGATTAAGGCTTGGTAAACCTTCATCAATGAAGTCACGGGTTCTCGTATCGTGGCCAAGTAGAATCAAGGTGAGTTCAGTATCTACATCGTCGCCTTTGACCTCGTTTTCTGTCTTGCTATCAGAGTCTTGGATATCAAACCCATCACCTAGCGCACACCAAGAAAGCTCCTGCAGCTTAGTGAAATACAATGACTCGTTGTGCTGTTCTTTGGCGATAACAAATCCAATATCCGCCTGAGCGTTCTTAACTAAGCTCGATGCTTGAGATGACGTGGTATTCAGCAACGTGAGATCGATACCCGGATACTGCGCTTTGAACTTTTGGAAAGGACGAATCAACAAGAACCGGGAAATGATGTCGCTGACAGCAATAGTCAAAGTACCAATTTTGAGATCGTTAATAGCGTTGAGATCGGCCTGACAAATCTGCAGTTCGAGTAACGTTCTTTGGCTTGTCTCTAATAACCTTTCACCTGCTTGAGTCAGTTGAAACGGACTTCGCTCTATCAACTTGATGCGTGTTTGTTGTTCTAGTTGTTTCAGGTGCAAACTCACATTGGGTTGCGTCATATGAAGCGCGTTGGCCGCTTTCCCGAAATGTTTATACTCCGCGAGCGTCACAAACGTCTTCAACAAATTAATATCGAGCATCATATCCCTCCCAGGTTTTTTACATGATATATGAAATCCTTATCAAGATAATAAAGATAATTAATTTCTCTTATCCACTTTGTAGGCCTAACATGATTTCTCAATCAGTCAGGAGAAAAATTATGCCATCTATTGTTGTTGTAGGCGCAAACTGGGGCGACGAAGGCAAAGGCCGTATCGTTGATTTTTTAGCAGACCAAGCTTCTGCTAGCATTCGCTTTCAAGGCGGAAACAATGCCGGCCATACCGTAGTAAACGACTTCGGTACATTCAAACTGCATCAACTGCCTAGTGGTATATTTAATCCTGATTGTACGGCTGTTCTTGGCCCTGGCATGGTGATCAGCCCTGCTGCGCTAACTGAAGAAATTGCAGAAGTACAAGCAGCTGGCATCAAAGTGAAAATGGCGATATCAGACCGTGCGACACTGTGTCTACCTTTACACGCCCTTGAAGACACGCTTGAAGAAGAACGTTTAGGCGATGGCGCTTATGGCTCAACACGTCAAGGTATTGCACCAGCGTACGGCGATCGTGTGATGAAGAAAGGCATTCTTGTCGGTTGGCTGAATCAACCTGAGATTTTAGAGCAACGCATTCAATTCTTACTTGATTGGAAGATGCCTCAACTTAAAGCTCTATACCCTCAATGTGACTTCACTCAGACTGCTTCTGAAATGACAGAATGGCTACTTGAAGTGACTAAAGCTTGGCGCCCATTCATTTGCAACGTAACTGAGCCGCTTAAAGCACTGCAATCGCAAGACGCGAACTTACTGTTCGAAGCTCAGTTAGGTGCAGGTCGCGACCTTGTTTACGGTGAATACCCTTGGACGACATCTTCAAATGTAACCGCTGCATACGCGGGTATCGGTAGTGGCTTACCTGCCCTTCGCCCCGAACGCGTTATTGCTGTGGCTAAATCGTTCAGCTCATCTGTAGGTACTGGTACGCTAGTGACTGCAATGGAAGAGCAAGACAGCTTCCGCGAAAGCTCTAACGAATACGGCGCAACAACAGGCCGCCCACGTGATATGGGTTACTTTGATGCGGTAGCAACTCGCAACGGCGTTGACCTACAAGCTGCAACGGAAATCGCACTGACTAAGATTGACTGCCTGTCTGGTTTGTCTGAACTTAAGATCTGTACCGCTTACTCTGGTGAGCACACTGAAAACCCGATTTGGCCACAAACGGCTGAACTAAAGCCTGTATATGAAGATATGGCTGGCTGGGATGAAGACATCACTGGCTGCCGCACGTTTGAGAGCCTTCCTCAAGCAGCACAAGATTACGTTACGCGTATCGAAGAGTTGATGGGTGTTCCAATTGTAATGGTATCGGTAGGCCCTGAGCGTGAGCAAATGATCATTCGAGGTTAGAGCTCTATCGAGTATTTCAGCTAAAGCGGTTGCTTTAGCTGAAATACGACAGACACAAAAAAGCCCACACTAGGTGGGCTTTTTTGCTTGTTCATAAAGAACGAATTTGGTGCCCGCTACTGGACTCGAACCAGTGACACCTTGCATGTCATGCAAGTACTCTAACCAACTGAGCTAAGCGGGCAATGCTGTGAAACTTAACTAACCGCTTTACTAAGTGGCTAACGCTTCAGAACGAGATGGATAATAGCGAGTGAATGGGTAGCGTGCAAGGATAAATTTGCACAAAACGGTTCGTTTGCTTTTAAAAACAACAATCAGAATAAATTTTAAACACAAAGCAGATCAATGGCTTGAAGTAGATCACATTTCGTCTCTAGTTCAATAGCTATATACATCTGCCTGTTTCGTGTCTTACCCCTCTAATAAAGCATTTTAACTCAAGATATTAGTTAGAATCTTCATCCACATCGAATACAACGTTGTAGTTCTCTGTATACGTACAGTTTGGTTGACGGCTACAAGTGAAGAATCGTCGGCCTTTGTAATCGCCTTGGCTGGCCAGTTTGATGATCATTGGGCTGCCACACTTCTTACAGAATCGAACTTCTTTTGATGGCTCGATTAAATCGATGTGTGCTGCCAGTAACCTCTTCAAACGGCTCACTTGGTAGCTGTGTTTAATAGATGCACCAATCAGTGGCAAGCCTGCCGATTTACACACGTGGATCAGTAGCTTTTCTCGATCGGCCTTTCCCTTGTTGAGCTCTTTGCCGTTATCAAGTTCGATGATCACGCGGGGCTCTAACGTTCGCGGGTCGCAGACGACAAAATCAAAGTAGCTACGTGAGATTTTGTTGTTGGCGATAAACCAATTCTTCTTGTTGTTCGCCTTAGCAGGAACAAGAACGTTCGACATGCTGACCTTGGCAAACACTTCGCCATGGTTGCCCACCGCGGATTTAAGTGCGTTATAAAATGTCGCCTGTTGCGCCGACATCAACGACCCTTTTTTCTGGTAAGCATGATCTTTGGTGTCGTCATGCTTCACTAGATACTTTTGGATAAAGTAAAAGAACACAACCAGAACAATTACAACGATAAAGATATTAGTCATTTTCCAACACAATCACGTCTGTATAGGGATTAAAAGAGTGGCTAGCGTATGTAGAAAAGCCTCACGTGGCAAGCAAAAGAGCAAGAGTAGCCAACCAGAATCACGACCTTTGGATGCTGTAATCAACAAGTGGTCGCTCATACGCTAGACACACCTCTCCTATTTGATAATCAAATCATCAATTACACTCTAGATTGATTCAGATCAATTTACCTAAATTTGTGATCAACTAGTCTGAAAAACGTTAGGCAAATGTTAATAAGGAAATTGATATGGAACTCAAACAAGACCCAAGATGTTATACGGACGTATGTGTAGACGGTAAATGGTTCCACTATGACCACTGCGGAACTCGAGCTTATATGTTAAAAGGTGGTGCTTCCGCGGTGATTGAACTGGCAAGAGAACCGGCTACAGAGGGCGAACTGGTTGAAATGCTTCAGGGTGCCGCTAAATAACTCATATAAAAAATGTTGATATAGATAAACTCGACATATCGCTAAGTAAACTCTACTTCTCACTCAAATTTTGATATTAGCGATCTCAGAGTGTTCCAGAAGCCATTCTTATCTCACGAAGATCAGAATGGCTTTTTATTTCCAGATTAGCGATTAACTTTCAGCGATGATGACTTGATTCCTACCCGACTCTTTCGCTTGATATAATGCATCATCCGCGGCTTTGAGGTACTTCTTGTAAGTATCTTGATTGAGTTGCTCATGAGCAATACCAATCGACGCCCCTATCGATGTGGTGAGGTCTAAAGCGCCGGAGTGCGTATCAATGGGTGTTTCGGAAATAGCTAAACGGATAACGTTCAACTGTTGCTCAGGATCAATGGAACCGGACAGCAGCATAACAAACTCTTCACCACCCCAACGAGCCACTACATCATTTGGGAATAAGTGCTGCTTTACTCGCGTTGCGACTTCCACTAAAACCTCATCACCAATATCATGCCCAAAGGTGTCATTAACGCGCTTAAAGTGGTCAAGATCTAGAATGACGAGACTGATCCCAAACCGTGAAGTACTAAATGGCATTGGCTGAGTTAACAACTGCTCTAGATAGCGTCGGTTGTACAAACCCGTTAGCGCACACGTTGTAGATTGAGTGACCAGCGCTTTATTTTTACTTTGAATGCTACGAAGCCGAATCGCCAGTAATACAGCACTAATGCTGACCATTATGATCAATGCCACCACGATTCTGTTTCTCAGTTGTTCCTTTTGAAGCAGCAACTCGTTGAGGTCTTTTTCTGTATTGAGTAATTCGTTTTCGTTAGCAAGTGTCTGTTTTGCATAGTCTTGTTCTAGCAAGAAAATATCACTCTGCCTTTTATCAAACAATAACGCTTTGTTGCCATGATAGTATTGTTTGTAGTAACTCAGTGCAGTATCAAGGTCACCCTGAGATTCGTAATATTCAGCCAGTGTTTTTAAGCCTAGTACCTTCCAACTTCTGCTCCCAACCACTTCAAAGATTGCAAGTGCTCGTTCAAGATCATTCAATATGGCGTCATCTTGATCCAGTCCAATGTTAGCTAATGCTCGGTTTAGGTAACACTGCCCGTTTTGAAGCGTGTATTTCTTAATATTCGGCGCTTGAAGGCATTGATTAGCCACTTGTAATGCTTTGCTGAAATTGCCCTCTGATAGCAGTACATCACTGTAGGTTCTCAGTAATAAGATTTTGTATCGAGCACTGACTCTTTTGCTATCGAGTGCTTTTGCCTTCTCATAAGCAATTCGGCCATTAGTCACGTCACCACTGCTCAAATGCAGAAATGACTCGTTAATGTAAAGAATGCCAATCGCGTCATCTTCAAGTAAGCCACTTTTAAAGTAGAGTTTTTTTGCTTTCTCAATAATACGCAGGGCTTTAGGCCAATCCTCTAAATAGATATAGAGCAACGCCATGTTCGACATCAGCTTGCTGTTATAAATGTGCGTTGGATAGTGCTTGCCAAGTTGCAGCCCTTTATAGAAAAAGTACTGAGCGTCTTGCAAGTCGTTCCGCACGTTATTGATCGCTCCCGCGGTGTTATACGCTTTAACCAATAGCTTGTCGTAACGAATAGATTCAGCAATGCCTATCGCGGACCGAATTTCAATTTCAGCAATTGCGAGTTCGCCTTCCTTTAGGTATTCAATCGCAGATTCGACCAATGATTCTGACTTCAACCACAACATACCTTCATGCTCAGACAACGCTTTTATTTGTTCTACGTAGGCCATCACGGCATCGGCATCTCGTTGATGTTGAGCGACATTCGACAAAATCATAAGTCGATAAGCTTGGTATATTGCTTTGTCATTAACGCCAGTGGGCGGCCGTAGTAGAACAAGCTGATGTTTTGCAACTGAGGGGTCACTGCGAGATAAACCGAGAATATGAATTAACTTTTTTCCATATTCAGTTTGAGAGAGTTCTTTTTCTGGGGTGTAGACAGAAATGTTGTCGGCTTGAGGAGGGCTCAAGTCCACATCATTGAGCGGATACAGTAAATAAAGCCCGAGTACGGCACTCATTGTTACAACGAGTAGAAACGAACCTAAAACGTTGTTTTTATTCATGTATTAAGACCGTTACAAATTGAATGACCATATCACTGCTGTTTATCTATATTAGAAACTTATTATACCCGAGCCCTACACAGATTAAAATGTTGTCATCTCGACGAACTGAACAAGGTTATTCTCACTAATTAGAACAATCAGGCAACTTTCTTGATTTAACTCAGATAATCATCTACCTCATTGGCGTTATAGTAATTTTCCTGTTCCTACCTCCGCGGCTTCTTTAGAACAAGCGGAAGCATAATGAGAATTAACAATGACCCAAATTAATGAACAACGTCTTGTAGAACATTTCTGCAATCTAGTGAAAATTGATAGTGAATCTCGTAATGAAAAAGCGATTGCTGAAGCGTTGGCTGAACAACTTGGTGAACTAGGCTTTGAAGTTCACAAACTGGCTGTCCCTACAGAAGTGTCTAACGGTTTCAACATCTACGCTCGTCTAGATGGCACTCTTCCAGGCAGCACAGTATTCAGTTGCCACATGGACACAGTAACGCCAGGTATCGGCATTGAGCCAATCATTGAAGACGGCATCATCCGTTCAAAAGGTAACACAATTCTCGGTGGCGATGACAAGTCTGGTATCGCAGCTATTATGGAAGCGGTTCGTTGCATCAAAGCTGAAGGCCAAGCGCACAAAACTATCGAGATTGCGTTCACTGTATTCGAAGAAGGCGGCTTGTTCGGCTCTTTGAACTTCGATATGTCTTACATTCAATCTGAGCACGCTATCGTACTGGATACAGGCGGCCCAATTGGCACCATCGTAAACGCAGCTCCGGGTCAGCAGAAGATTGTTGCTAAAATCAAAGGTCGCCCTGCTCACGCTGGTTTAGCACCAGAAGAAGGCATCAGCGCAATTCAAGTTGCTGCAGACGCTATCACTAAGATGAACCTACTTCGCATCGATGAAGAAACGACAGCAAACGTTGGTATTGTTGAGGGTGGTCAAGCGACTAACATCGTAATGCCAGAGCTTAAAGTCGTGGCTGAAGCACGTTCTCTAAACGGCGAAAAGCTAACGGCTCAAGTTGAGCACATGATCTCTACATTCCAAGAAAGTGCTAAGCAGTTCGGCGCTGAAGTAGAAATCGAATCAACGCGCGCTTACGATGCATTCGTTATTGCAGACGATCACCCGCACATTCTTTCTATCAAATCAGCGTTTGAGAAGCTTGGCGTAACCGCAAACACTAAACGCACTGGCGGCGGTAGCGATGCGAACAACTTCAACGCGAAAGGTCTAACAACGGTTAACCTTTCTACTGGTATGGCGAAAGTTCACACCACAGAAGAGTACATTGCAGTGAAAGATATGGTCGCTATCACTGAGTTTGTTGTGGCTTACGTAACTCAATAATCTTACTGGTTAACTAGACAACCTTACTCGTTAATGAAATAGAAAATGCCATCTAGTTAATGTCAAAAAGCCGAGTTCACGAATGATCCGTGACTCGGCTTTTTTGTAGTCTGAGTTTAGCTAGAAGATTAAGCTTAAAACCCCCTACGCTTCCAGAATTGGCCTTCGTCTTTTGCAACAAGGTCGAATGTCTTATCGGCAATGATGTTGCCTTTTAACTCCACGGTCATGCGCCACTTGCCTAACTTGTTCGAGACTGGCGCCCAGATGGTGTCACCTAAGTAGAAATCCCAGTCGTTGTTACCGACATGCTCTTCACCATCGAACGGTTCGAGCACTTCGCCCTTGTCTGTAGTGATATCCGGGTGATAGATGCAGTAGCGGATCTTTTCACCTTTGGCTTTCTTGATATTCAAGATATAGCCAAATTCCACATCGATTTCGGCATCAACGGTAGTGGTGAACTCTTGGATTTTTGGTAGATCTTTAGATTTGGAATCCCACGTGGAATAGATACCATAAGAAGTCATGTCGACCACAACAGAGCGCTTTGCCATTTCAATCGTTACCTTGGAGTTGTTCTATTAATTTAATTCTATTTGCCATTCAGCCAAGCTGGATAAGCACGAGGCTATTCTTGCCAATCTTTCGCCATGCGCTTAATCACAGACGGTTCGATGTCGTGAATGCTACCAAATTGCTCTCGGCACACTTCGATAATCAATTCTGCTTTATATTTGCGTGCAAGTTGACGGTAAGCCTTCATTTCCCAATGCTTAATAAAGGTATTCGAAACAACAACATCCAACCCTTGCTTCAAGCCATTTTCAGCCGTGTTCTGACACCACTCATGCGCTTGCTGTAGCTGCCTTGGATCAAAATAGTAGTCACCTTGCTCATTCACGTAATACATATCGGCTTCAACATGCAATGCATCGTAGGCTTTTGCTTTTGTTGACTTGCCAGAACCGGGCAACCCTCGAATGAGTATTAACTTCATCTGTCACTTTACAGGCTAATTCGAAAACATGAGTTTATCGTAAATGCTAACCGCTTGCTCTGATAACTGCCTAGTTCTACATAACAGAACCAAGCACTTATGCCTTACTCGGGTAGTCGTTAAACATTATAAGACGCCCTCGACGTCGGAAGGTGGCTTCTGATAGAAAACACAAATAATTTACATCTATCCATTTTGGATATCGACAAGCGTATCAAACTACTATAGATTTAGATGTATAGACGTCTACATATCTAGCTTAGGGAGAAAGCTTTGCCTATTCGCATTCCAGACCAATTGCCAGCATCTGATGTTCTTCGTGAAGAAAACATCTTCGTGATGCCGTTATCAAGAGCATCGACACAGGAAATTCGTCCACTTCGAGTCTTGATCCTCAACCTGATGCCGAAGAAGATTGAAACTGAAACTCAATTCTTACGCCTACTATCGAACAGTCCATTGCAAGTGGATGTAGAGCTGCTGCGCATTGATGACCGACCAAGCAAAAACACACCGACTGAACACCTTGATAACTTCTACCGCCAATTTGAAATGGTCAAAGGGAGAAACTTTGATGGATTGATCATTACTGGTGCACCGCTTGGCTTGGTTCAATTTGAAGATGTGATCTACTGGGACCACCTAAAAACCATCATGGAATGGGCAAACAAGCACGTGACCTCAACCTTGTATGTGTGTTGGGCGGCTCAGGCGGGTTTGAAATTACTGTATGATTTGCCAAAGCGCACTCGCAAAGAGAAGCTTTCTGGTGTTTATAATCACGAGATTCATCACCCTTACCACCCGCTTCTGCGTGGTTTTGACGATACCTTTTTAGCACCGCACTCTCGCTACGCAGATTTCTCTCAGGAATACTTAGCCGAGCATACCGACCTTGATGTTCTTGCGACTTCTGATGTGGCTGGCGTATATCTGGCGGCGACCAAAGATAAGCGAAACGTGTTTGTAACGGGTCACCCTGAATACGATGCGCATACATTACACGGTGAGTACGTTCGTGATTTAGGCGAAGGCATGGAACCCGTGATTCCAATCAACTACTACCCGAACAACAATCCAGATAATAAGCCTGTCGCAAGCTGGCGTAGTCATGGGCACTTGTTATTCTCAAACTGGTTGAACTACTGCGTTTACCAACAAACGCCTTACGATTTGGATCACTTCAGCGAAGACAACTTTACCAAAGACGATTAAGTTCTTTCTTCCGATTCACAAACACATAAAGCCGTGTTCAGTAGGTTGTTGATAAAACGCCAAATTGGACGCGGTTTTTTTATGGTGTTTGAGTCGCATTCCATAATAGATTTACCACTTCAATGGGTTTGATTTCATATGATGGGTTGGTGTTCATAAGGAGCTTCACATGCCCGCCAAGTCGTTATTATCTAAACCTATTTCATTATCCCGCCCCCTTTCGTTATCGAGTCTGATACTACTCGCCTCTCTTTCGTTGGTCGGTTGCGTTTCTGTCACTGAAGGACCGCCAAAGATTGAAAGTGACCCTATTGCGATGTCTGAATCTCGTATTGAATTAGGTTTGGGTTATATGGGGCAAGGGAATATGGTGAGAGCACGTGAGAACCTAGAGATCGCCATCAAACACGCACCTAGCTACTATCGAGCTCGCCTTTCCATTGCGCACTATTACGAACAAGTTGGGGAAGTTGACGAAGCAAGAGATGCCTATAAAAAAGCGCTGAGGTTAGACGCAAGAAACGGCAACGTATTGAACAACTACGGTACATTCTTGTGTAAACAGGGCGAATACGAGCAAGCCGATAAATACTTTAACCGTGCCATCGACCAACCCTATTATTATCTCGTCTCTGCCAGTTATGAAAATGCGGCATTCTGCGCGTTTAAAGCCGGAGAGGTCGAGCAAGCAAAATACTACTTCTCTCGTGCGATTGACCACGACCCGAATCGAGCTAGATCCGTACTACAGCTTTCTAAAATTGAAGTCAGTGAGGCCGAATACAATGACGCTAGGCTCCGCTTATTCAAATTCCACCAACGTTATGGCTATCAAATTCCATCGCTTCAAATCTTGGTCGAACTCGAAAAGAAAGCGGGTAACCGAGCACTTCAACAGAAATACCAAAGTAAATTAGACGAACTGCTCTCCGTTTAAGGCTAACTGAGCTTAGAGTCGTTGCGATAAATATAAAAACGGGCTTGTTGCGTTAACAACAAGCCCGTTCGTAATTTCAGCTTAATATCTTAACTAAGTACAGTCTGTTATTTAAGCGCAATCCACTCTTGTCTTTGTTCGTCGTCCATAAAGGTCCATGCGATAAAGCGACTCACCTTCTGGCCTTGTGACATCTCAACCACTTTTACTTGTTTAGCTCTCAGCTTGCCAAGCTCTGAACGAACCATATCAACGTTGTCTTTCTTAGAGATCAATGTCGTAAACCACAATACTTGAGTAGCAAAAAGCTGGCTCTCTCTCGCCATCTTCATGATGAAAGCTGCTTCACCACCCGGACACCAAAGTTCAGACTTTTGGCCACCAAAGTTTAAGGTTGGTTTATCTTGCTTAGTTGGTTTATTTTGCGTGGTTAATTTGTCTAACTTAGCTGGCTTCTTATTCGTTTCTGGCTTGAATGACTGACCGGCTTTCTTAGCTCGGTTTGCCGCTAGGTTATCCAGTTTACGTTGTGATCCCTTTTCCGCCTCTTCTAGAGAGCTATGGAATGGAGGGTTACAAATTGTGACATCGTAACGTTCATTATCCTTAATCACGCCCTTAAAGATAGATTCTGAGTCGGCTTGCAGGCGAGCTCGAATCTTACCTTTTAGATTAGGGTTACTTTCCGCAATGAAGTTCGCTGTTTTGATGGAGACTGAATCGACATCAGTACCTGTCCAGCGCCACTTATACTCTGTCGCACCAATGATTGGATAAATACAGTTTGCACCAACACCGATATCTAATGCTTTCACAGAAGCATGATTATAAGGTTCACCTTGGCCATCGCTATTAAGGATGTCTGCCACTCTGTGAATATAATCTGCACGGCCAGGAATTGGCGGGCACAAGTAACCAGCAGGAATATCCCAATGCTTAACGCCATAGTGATGCGCCAGTAAAGCCTTATTAAGTAGCTTAACGGCTAATGGATCAGAGAAATTAATGGTGTCTTCGCCCACCGGGTTCTTGATCAAGTGTTCTTTTAGCTCAGGCAAGGCTGCAACCAATAACTCGAAGTCATAACGACCTGTATGTTGGTTTCTTGGGTGCAATCCACTTTGAGGCTTTTCAGTCGAGCGTCTTTTCTGGGCTGCGTTTTTGTTAAAAGCAGTTTTATTGAAAGAACCCTTATTCGATGACCCTTTATTCGCACCCGGTTTACCTTTGCTATCTTTTGCAAAAGGTCGCTTTGCTTTGTTGTTGTCAGCACCTTTGGGAGCACTGTTTTTGCGGTCTGATGTGTTCTTTGTAGAAATACGCTTGTCGCTGCTTGGCTTGCCTGC
Source organism: Vibrio sp. 1F169 (assembly GCF_041439605.1). Lineage (NCBI taxonomy): Bacteria > Pseudomonadati > Pseudomonadota > Gammaproteobacteria > Vibrionales > Vibrionaceae > Vibrio > Vibrio sp. 1F169. The sequence continues at coordinate 86,155 of NZ_JBGOOI010000004.1, forward strand.
ATTTGGCTTAATATCACCGTGCTTACGGTTACCTTGATCAGCTTGGTTGTCTTTTGTTTTTGTTGATGAGGTACTGTTTTTCGACAGGCTTAGCGTAGTTCTATTTTGTGATTGGCTCATTGGGCTACTTCTTTAAGTCTAAATACATCATGAATAAACGGGCATCTAACTCAAGTTGATGATATTCCGGCTCCATGTGACAGCATAGTTGGTAAAAGGCTTTGTCGTGTTCTTTCTCTTTGATGTGCGCCAGTTCATGCACCACCAGCATTCTCAGCAAAGGTTCTGGTGCATTTTTAAAAACACTGGCGATGCGAATCTCGTTCTTCGATTTGATCTTTCCACCGTGATTCTTCGCGACGTAAGAGTGCAGACCTAATGCATTATTAATTAGGTGTATCTTGCCGTCATAAATCACTTTACTGATCGGTGGCGTTTTTTTCATGTAGCGATTTTTAATCTCAATCGCATAGTCAAACAGGGCTTTCTCGCTTTTGATTTCATGATTCTTTGGGTAGCGAGCTTCAAACCACGGCACCAATTTACCTGATTCAACAAGTTGAGTTACCGGGTCGAGAATGTGCTTCGGGTAGCCTTGAATATAGCGTAAAGAAGGATGCATGCTGAAAGACCGTACAAGTTACACCACGACAATATGTTGTGGTCTTGAAAATTGAGCCGCATAGTGTAACTGATCACACTTTTCTAATCACCTAGGATTCGTTACACTTTAGCGAGATTCATCAAGAGCTACACTCAAAAAGAGATTGTAAAAATGAAACGTGTTGTATTGTACGTCGCAGACAAATGCCCGCACTGTAAAGATGCACAACGCTATTTGGATTCGAAGAAAATTGAATATCGCCTAACGAATGCAAAAATGCAGCGTGGCCGTAAAGAATTACAGGCGATGGGTGCTCGCTCTATCCCTGTGCTTAAGATCGGTGACCAAGTGATGGTCGGCTGGAATCAGAAAAACTTCGATAAGATGTATAACTCAAAGAACACCTAACGTGCTCTGAGCCAGTCATACTTCTATACAACAAAGCCCGAATATCCAATCTAGGATACTCGGGCTTTGTTTATTTAGATCTTACTAAATCACACATACCGCTTAACGAAATCAATAAAGGTTCGGTCCGCCTTCGACAAGTACCCTTCCTTTCTCCAAGCCAAAGATAGATTGAGTTTCACAGGGTCTTTAAATGGCACGCCTACTACGTCTTCCTCGTATTCTGTCACCAAGCTAAGCAGCGCAGTAATGGCAAACTCTCGTTTAACGATAGAAAGAATCATCGGGAGCAAGTTGGTTTCAAACGCAATGGTCATATCAAGATCGTACTTCTTACAGGTCGCATCAATAAAATCGCGGTGGAAATAGCCCGATTTGAACATGATCAGCTCTTGAGCAAAAAATTCTTCAAAGGTGATGGATGGTTGCGTTGCGAGTGGGTGATCTTTGCCAACGACCGCTAACATTTCTGAGCTTAACAGGTGGTCAGTTTCCAAATCATCAGGCACGTTTTCATGGTTGATTACGCCAATATCGAGTTCGCCGTTTAACAACATTTCACGAATCGAAGCGGTGCCAGCATCAATCAAGGTCAACTTTAGGTTTGGGTATTGGCTTTTAAATGCCATCACGACTTGGGGGAAAAAGTAGCTCCCCATCATGCTTGGAGCGCCTAAACGAACCTCGCCTTTTTCTAGTCCCTTTAGCTCATTCATTGCGAGTTGAGCATCATCAAACTGCTGGGCGATTCGCTTTGCATGCTCAAACAGTACCTTTCCCTCTTCCGTTAAGGTGACGGATTTATCTCCTCGACGAAATAGAATCAACTCAAGCGTCTGTTCTAGTTTTTTAATGGAGATACTCAATGCAGGCTGTGCGATATGCAGCGCTTTTGCAGCCTGGGTAAAATTACCAAACTGAGCAACGGCCAGAAAATGTCGAAGAGGTTTTGATTCAAGCATGGCGATATATTTAATATATAGAGGTGATATTTTTAATATATTTCTTTAATCACACTTGTGCTGATAACTTGTTCACAAATAGCTTACTTACTCGCGCAGGCACAACGTAAATGTTTGATAAAGGCAGTCCTCAATACAAACGCATCACCCAATCATTGGCGATTGGTTCATTTATCATTTTCTGTAACCTTTACCTCTTTCAGCCTATCTTGCCGCACATGGCGGAGCACTTCCAAGTATCTGAAACTCAGATCAACTGGCTGTTTGCCGCGACAACACTTGGGCTTTCCATCAGCTTGGTGCCTTGGGCAATCGCTTCTGAAACCTTTGGTCGAAAACCTATTATCCTATTGAGTCTGTTCGCTATTCCTTTGATTGGATTGAGCATGGTGTTCACAACCACTCTACTGCAACTTGTTATTGCCAGAGCATTAATGGGAATCGCAGTCGCTGCTTTGGCAGGCGTGGCGGTTGCCTATATGGTCGAAGAGTTATCACCCAAAGCATTTGCAGTCGCGATCGGTGGTTATATTGCAGCCAACTCATTGGGTGGAATTTTCGGACGTGTATTGGGTGGCTTGATTACGGATTATTTTGACTGGCACGCAACGGTTTTGTTTTTCGTGGTCGGCTCCTTAATCGGCGCTCTCTATATTGCGTATCGTCTGCCTGACCAACAAAACTTCAAACCTCAAAAAGGGTTGTTCTTTCATCATAACCGCTCGGTTGTGATGCACTTAAGAAACCGTACCTTGTGGCTCGCGATGTTGATTGGTGGCGCTAACTTCGCGCTATTCGTTAACCTGTATTCAGTAATGGGCTTTAGGTTGGTATCCGAACCTCACTCAGTGCCAGTGGGCTTAGCTTCACTGATATTCCTATGTTACTTGGCCGGTACGGTAAGCTCTAAGCTCTCCAACAAATGGACACTTCGCTTTGATCCGTTAAACGGTATATTGATGGGCGTGTGTATTAGCTTAATCGGAATGTTGGTTTCTGCCGTCGACAAAGTCCCATTCATGTTAGCTGGGTTGTTATTGATCAGTGGCGGAGCTTTTTTCGCCCATACCCTAGCCTATTCTTGGGTAAGTCAAAAAGCATCGAGCGCGAAAGCGACAGCAACCGCACTTTACTTAGTTCACTATTACATAGGCGGGAGCTTGGGTGGTTTCTTACTCTTATATTGCTGGCAGTTGTTCGGTTGGAATGGTGTTATCGCCGGTGGTTCTATCTTCTATGTTGCGATATTTGCTTGGGTCTACCAGTTAAAACAACTTCAAGTGTCAGCCTCTAAACTCGCACAAGCATAAGTACGACTGAGGTTGTAACTCAATTATTGCTTTTGATTAACGTCCGTTCTGATATCCTACGCAAAATTTCATTTCGGAACCTGTTATGTCGAACACTCAAAGCTCAGATCTTCAAACCATCCATGACCAAGTAAAACAGTGGTTAGACGATGTCGTTATTGGCCTAAACCTGTGTCCATTTGCAGCTAAGCCACAACGTAATAAACAGATTAAGATCTTTGTGAGTGAAGCGAAAACGGAAGAAGCGTTACTAGAAGACATCATGACGCACTTTGTAGAATTAGATAACACGCCAGTCGCAGAATTAGAGACGACTTTGGTGGTTGTGCCTAACATGCTGCAAGATTTCTTCGACTACAACATGTTCATTGATTGGATTGAAGCCTTGATCAAGCAAGAAGATTGGGAAGGCGTTTATCAAGTGGCAACCTTCCATCCAGACTATTGCTTTGGTGGTGCGGATCCAGAAGACGATGAAAATCTTACTAACCGCTCTCCGTATCCGGTTTACCATTTGATTCGTGAAGCGAGTATGGAAAAAGTGTTGAAGCACTACCCCAACCCTGAAACGATTCCTGATACCAACATCGCGAGAGTTGAATCTTTAACACCCGAAGAGCGTCGTAAGTTGTTCCCTTATCTATTCAGTTAAGAACTAACCTTTGAGCTTTAAGAGCTGACAGCTTCAACTTACGAGTCTGAGTGTTCTTGATGATATGGGCGAGATATAAACTGATCTCGTCCATTTTGTTTAGCAATGTACAGGCATTCATCGGCAACTTTGATTAGCGAGTCTAATGCCGACATTCTCTCCCCTTTGCTATCTCCAGTGCTCAACTCAAAATGACACGCACCAATTGATATGGTGATAGGCTTACTATCTAGTGTGATTTTCTTCATTTCTTGTAAAAGAGTCATGAACTTATCTTCAACACCACTTGGTGTACTATTTGGATACCAAAGAATGAACTCTTCACCACCAAAGCGAGCTACAAACTCTCCATCTTGAATATTATTGCGCAGAACGTTTGCCACTTTCTTTAAAACAACGTCACCCATTTGGTGACCGTAAGTGTCATTAACGACCTTAAAGAAATCGATGTCTACGACGGCTAGTGTCCCTTTACCTAGAGAGCCTTTTAACTGCTCCACTTCTGCATTCAACGTTTTGAACAAGCAACGTCTATTTGGCAAATGGGTCAGAGGATCGTACATAGCTTGGTACTCTAACTTCTCATTCAGCTCTTTGAGTTTTCGTTCTTGCTGTCTTCTAACCAGTTCCACTTCGATCCATGAGGCCATTAACCGCATAACGTCGATATCGAACTCTTTAAACTCGCGATGATAGGGAGCTGGGCTTGAAAAGTTTAAGGTGCCATAAAGCTCATCATTGACGAAAATCGGGATACCAATATAAGACTCTAGCCCAAAAGATTGGTAGGCAGGATGTGTCGCATACTTATCATGTTTACCGCAATGCTCAATACAAATAGGGCTAACAGATTTGCACGTAATCTCACAATAGGTCGAACTATAGTCGAAGATATCGCCACTATTGAGCTCAACCCCTTCAGGTGTGACAGAGTGTTCAACTAAGTAAGTATTACCCTCGACTTTAGATAAGATACCAATATCAAGGTTGAAGCGTTCAAGCCCCATGATAAGCAGCTGAGCGATCTGAATATCGAACCCTTTTCGATAATCATTGGTGATTTGATACAAACGACGTATAACAACTTCACTTTCATTAGCTTGGTGCATAACTGTGATCCTACGACGGAGAACTGATTGGCAATATTACGTGTGGCCTACTGTAAATTATATATTAATCAATTAGTTTTTATGCAAGATACCTCATTAAACCAATGAATAAAAGTCGACTTTGCGTTAGCACCCTATTCCCAGCTTTGGTAAAATACCCCATTAACGAAACAGAATGGATAGGAAAATGAACCTTTCTCAACTAAGCCAAGAAATCTACGATCACCTTTACCGCGACATTGAAGAGTTCCGCAGTACTTTTGATCTGCCTGTTGCTGCTCCTGAAACAATGGACGAAAAAGGCGATACGCTACACACATCTCTAGCGATCGAAGAACTAACAGAACTTGCAGAAGCTGACTCTAAAATCGAACAAGCGGACGCTATTGTAGACAGCGTTTATGTTTTGATGGGACGTTTAGTTCACCTTGGCCAAGCTAAGGTAGAAGACAACCTAGCAATCAGCTACCTGATCGACCTACTGTTGAATGTTTCTAAAAACCGCTCAATCGACTTTCTGCCTTGTTGGGACGAAGTACACTCAAGCAACATGAGTAAAGTGTGCCGTAACGAAACAGAATACGCAGAAACTGAAGCTTTCTATGCTGAGCAGAAAATCAAACTGATGGCTGTTCAAAAAGGTGAATACATCATCGCTAAGTGTGCGGAAGATTTCGTATCGGAAGGCAAGACAGTTCGCCAAGGTAAAGTACTAAAATCAGTACATTACCGCCCTGCGAACCTTGAGTCTCTAACGGCTTAAGTAAGGCTACAACTGAAGCACTCTTTAAAGCCGCAGTTGACTGAAATCGAAAACGCCACGTTATTTTAACGTGGCGTTTTATTATCTATTAGAAAACCCTAGCTGTGGTAATTGGAGCCTTGTATTAGAAGCAGAACACTATACCAGTCGTGCCATGTGATAAGCCGCCACATATTCGCCATTTCTGAAAGCGAACCCAGCCGACTCTCCTTCAATAACAAAACCGAATTTCTTGTAGAGACTGATCGCTCTTTCGTTATCGGTGTACACCGTTAGCTCCAGTCGTTTGATGTTAATCCAGTTATCACACAAGTCGATCGCGGTCGCGAGCAGTTGACTACCGACACCTTTGCCTAATACATCGTCTTTAACACCCATACCGAATGAAGCAACATGACGCCTTCTCGGGTTTACACACACTTCCATCCCCAAATTACCAACAATCTCATCGTCGATCATCGCGACATACGAGTACACGTTGTCGGGCATATTTGAGATTCGTTTCTGCCAGCTTTCCAGAGATGGATTTGGGAGTTGCAGCGTACCGGTATAAGCGTTTGTGCATTCGTAAACTTCTTTGATTCCCTTTGCATCTGACGGTTCAGACCGTCTCACTATAATACTCATCGCAACTCCTACTATTTTCATCGCTAAATATGAAACACATCCTTAATGTGCACCTAGACACACTATCAAATAGTAAATATTTAACAATAGGTTAGATGAAATTGTTTTGATTAAATCTTATATAGAGTTGAGATATAGGTGTACTTAAAAGAATGCAGCTAACTCGATTTAAGTCTTACCATCTTGTACCACGAAGAAAGAACCAAACCTTACGCTTTAGGAAGGCTCATAAAAAAGACCAGAGCATCATGCTTCTGGTCTCTTTATGAATCAAAGGTCAATCAGAACTCAGTTTCTGAGTCACTTTTCTCTAGGCTGATGACATTCAAAACTGCAAATGCAGAGGCTAGAAATAAGCCTAATATCCAAATAAAATACCACATGAGAAACTCCTTAATACAGTGAATGGCCGTTGCGTTCGACATACTCGTTATCGAGTCGTCCAAACATGGTTCGGTAGCTGAACGCGGTATAACAAAGAATGATAGGCACCATCACAAACGCGACACCTGTCATGATGTTCAAGGTCAGTTCGCTAGAGGTTGAATCCCAAAGGGTTAAGCTATGGTTTGGATTAACACTCGACGGGATAATGAACGGGAACATCGAGAAACCCGCCGTTAAGATGATGCAAGCGTTAGTCAGGCTTGAACTAATAAAAGCAATCGCATCCCATTTCAACCTTGCGCCAATCAAAGCCAGCAATGGAATGGTCACGCTGCCGATCGGTGCAAACCACATCCAAGGGTACGTATCGAAGTTGGTTAACCAAGCGCCTGCTTGTGTGACGACTTCTTTGTTCAAGGGATTCGAAGCCGAGCTATGATCCATCGCACTGACTATCAGATACCCGTCAATATGGTTTATCGCCATACAGCCAATCACCATAAGGAAAGCGATAAGTACCGCACTCACCTGAGCAACCAATCTTACCTTGTTGTATAGCGCATCTGTCGTTTTCATCATCAGCCAAGCACTGCCTTGCAACAACGCCATCAATAAACCAACGAAGCCACACAACAGAGCAAACGGATTAAGCAAATCAACAAACGATCCGTGGTACTCAACCATCAAGAAGCTATTGAGCGTAAAAGGTAAGCCTTGCATCAAATTGCCAAACGCCACCCCAAACAAGATAGGAGGGAAGAAGCCTGAGAACGAGATTGCTAAGTCACATACTTGTCGCCACTGATCGCTGTCGATCTTTGCTCGATACTCAAGCGCCAAAGGACGCAACCACAATGAATTAAGCACCAAATACATCGCCACATAAAGGCTTGAAAACGATGTCGCATAAACCAGAGGCCAAGCCGCAAACAACGCGCCACCTGCGGTAATTAACCACACCTGGTTTCCGTCCCAATGGGGTGCAATGGAGTTAATCATCACTCGTCTTTCAGAATTGGTTTTACCGATAAACGGTAACAACGCTCCAACTCCCATATCGAAACCATCGGTGATCATAAAACCAATCAGCAGTACACCGATTAGCACCCACCAAATTAAACGCAATGTGTCATATTCAAACATGAGTCAGTCACCTTATTGTTGAACTTGTTGTGCCAATTTGGCTTCAAGTGATGTTGTTGTTTGTTCATAGTGATAACGCCCCGTTTTCAAACTGCTTGGGCCTTTTTTAGCGACGGTAATCATCAAGTAACTTTCAACAATGATGAACACCGTGTAGAGGCCAATAATTAGCGCGAGAGACGTCAGCAAGTTCTCAACGGTTTGCGACGATGCCGCGACCGCAACAGGGAGGATTTCACCCACCGCCCATGGCTGACGACCATACTCCGCAACAAACCAACCTGCTTCGATTGCCACCCAAGGTAATGGAATTGACCAAAGTGCCGCCTTCAATAACCAAGGCTTTTGAGTAATGTTTTTACGGTAGGTTTGTAAGAAAGCCGCGCCAAAAACAAACAACATAACGAAGCCACAACCCACCATGATTCTGAATGACCAGAACAGAGGCCACACAGTTGGGATTGAATCATCGGCTGCTTGTTGGATTTGTTGTTCAGTCGCGTCAGTCACTGTATCGGTGTAACGCTTAAGTAATAAGCCATAGCCGAGATCGTGCTTGGTTTGATCGAAAGCTTGCTCTGTCTCATGTGAGGTATCGCCAGATCGCAAACGCTCTAGCAATTCATAAGCAATAATACCGTTTCGAATACGCACTAAATGTTGGTCACGCAAGTCATGAAGCCCTGTCACTTGCTCGTCCAAAGATCGCGTTGCAATAATCCCCATCACATAGGGAATTTTCACAGCAAAGTCGGTTTTGCCTTCTTCTTGATTTGGTAATCCAAACAAAGTAAACGCCGCAGGTGCCGGTTCGGTGTGCCATTCAGCTTCAATCGCCGCAAGTTTCACTTTCTGGACGTCACCCAGTTCATAACCAGATTCATCGCCAAGTACGATTACGGAGATAATCGATGCGATACCAAAAGATGCCGCTACAGCGAAAGAACGCTTGGCAAAGGCAATATCTCGACCTTTCAGCAAGTAGTATGAACTCACGCCAAGGATAAACATCGCACCGCAGGTATAAGCTGAAGCGACTGTGTGTAAGAACTTAACCTGAGCAACTGGGTTGAGCACCACTTCGGCGAAGCTAGTCATTTCCATACGCATGGTTTGGTAATTAAACTCCGATCCAATCGGATTTTGCATCCAACCGTTAGCAACCAGAATCCATAACGCAGAGAAGCTAGAGCCCAACGCCACCAACCAAGTCACGACAAGGTGTTGGCGTTTGGATAGCCTTTCCCAACCGAAGAAGAACAGTCCAACAAAGGTAGATTCTAGGAAGAATGCAACAAGGGCTTCGATCGCAAGAGGAGCACCAAAGATATCGCCGACATAGTGAGAATAGTAAGACCAGTTAGTACCGAACTGGAACTCCATGGTTAAACCGGTCGTGACACCTAAGGCGAAGTTAATACCAAAAAGTTTGCCCCAAAAGCGAGTCATGTCCTGATAGATTTGCTTACCGGTAAGCACATAGATCGACTCCATGATCGCCAGTAAGCAAGACATACCAATAGTTAACGGGACGAAGAGAAAGTGAAACATAGCGGTTAGCGCAAACTGTAAACGCGACAATTCAACTACATCAAACATTTAAGCTCCAAACATCATAATGATGGCTTTCATATTAAGAATTGGAGCGTATTTCAGCACAGTTCGAACAAACCAAACTAGAACAGATTAGCTGTTAAAAAACAGAACAGATTGTTTACCCAGTCAATAAATGACTCAGTTTAGTAAAACCAGTCGGTAATTAGCTAACGGTTTAAGCTTGCGATTCCGTGGCTCTGATTAGATTGCCTAGCGTTTGAATGGCGCCTGCGATTTTGTCGTCGCAAGCGTATGAACAATTCAGGCGAATATGATGGGAGAACTGTTTGTCACTGCTGAAGATGATGCCCGGCGCAACAGAGATGTTGTGTTCAAGTGCTTGCTCATAAAGCTTCTCAACACAAACAGAATGAGGCAACTCTATCCAAAGGAAGTAACCACCTTGGCTTTTATGCACCATCGCACTTGAAGGTAAGCTAGATTCTAACAATGCAATATGCGCCTTCTTCCTTTCATTCAAAAGCTTGCGAAGTTTTTTAAGATGGTTGTCATAACTATAAAACGTCAGGTAATGAGACAGTCCAAGTTGGATAGGAATACTGCTTGAGAGCGTCGAAAGGTGCTGCAATCTCTGAATCTTTAACGCTTGTTTCCTTGCAACTACCCAACCGATTCGAAAGCCGGGCGACAATGATTTGGAAAACGAACCGCACAGCATGATTTGCTCGCCGGTGTCATAGGCTTTAGCAGGCAATGAGCTTTGGTTGCCGACATGAAGTTCTCGATACACATCGTCTTCGATCATCGGGATCTTATGGTCATTCACTAACTCGGCGAGTCGCTGCTTGTTGTTATCACTCATCGAATAGCCAACAGGGTTTTGCGATTCTGTCATGAACCAACATGCTTTGATGTCCATTGAAGCGAACACCGACTCCAATACATCTAAATCGATACCGGTTTCAGGATCGATCGGGATCTCAACAGCGGTAAGATTAAGCCTTTCAATGGTCTGTAACACACCGTAAAACGCAGGGTACTCTATCGCGACTAAGTCACCCGGTTCGGTACAGGATTGCAGGCATAAGTTAAGTGCTTCCATTGCCCCAGATGTGATCACAATATCGTCTGGCAATACATCTAGCCCACCAGTTTGATAACGTTGAGCGATTTGCCTGCGAAGTGTTTCACTGCCCGGAGGAAGATTAGTAAGCATGCTGTTATCGGGCATTTGGCGACTGGCATTGGCTAAACTGCGCGACAACGCTTGATGCGGAAACAAGGCAGAGTCTGGAAATGCCGAGCTGAGTGGAATGATGCTAGGGTCTTTGGCTCGTTGAAGCACATCGTAAAGCAGGTCACTGATTTTAACGGGATACGGCTTGATGGCTTTTTGTTGCGTGTGTTCTGAGGTGAATACATTTCTACGCGGTAACACGAAATAGCCAGACTTAGGCTTTGAGCGCACATAGCCTTGGTCTTCAAGCTGTTGATAGGCCTGAAGTACCGTCTCGATACTGAGTTTGTAGCGCTTACACGCGTCTCTTATTGATGGGATCTTCTCACCACTAAGCCAGATGTTTTGTTCTATCTGATTCTTGATTGTATTGGCGAGTATCTGAGATTTTTTCATCAAAAAGTCTTTTCTATCTAATGTGTAAAATATTACTAAACCGTGAATATTCAAAGTACTCAGACATTCAGGTATAACAAAGCCCTACCCTAAACCCAATTACCTTCACGGTCGACTTGTTTATCTCTCCCATAAGAAAAGACACCACACTCATCAATCGAGTGTGGTGCCTTAATTACTGAGCTGCTTAGCTACTTAGTTTAGATTAACTAGCCGACTAGTTAGCTGGACGCCACACGCCCCATTGATCATTTTCGTAGGTCGCTTTAGGGTTTGTACCACCTTGAACCCACCACTGTGCTTTCCAAGACTGGTTCGAGTAAGTCACGACTTCGCCACCAAGGTAAGTCGCTGATGAATCCCATGTGCCTGGGTCAGGAGTCGGATCAGGATCCGGCGTTGGATCTGGGTCTGGTGTCACGCCACCGTCATCAGCAATTACTTCAAAAGTGAAGCTTTCAACACTTTCGCTTTCAATCGAGCTAGCCATAAACGATAGAGTTTCGTTTGCAGTGATGCCAGTGGTATCAACTACGATAGAAGCCGTGCCGTTATTTTGAATGCTTACTGAAGAGCCTTGAGTTTGAGTCAATGTCGCCGCTTCGCTTGTTGCAATCACAACTTTGTCGCCAGCATTCACTACGTTGTCACTCTTCACTAGCTCGTAGATGTCGCCTTTCAATGGTTCAACACCACCGTCGCCACCATCAATCAGCGTTAACTGACCAGAAGCACGGCTATCTTTTGAGTTGAAGAAGTTACGTGAAGGGTCGTTTTGGAAGTACATGTAGTGCTGCATTTCAGCGTGCCAATCACCAATGAAGATCGCGCCATCTTTAAACTCTTCGTGCCAGCCGTTAATCTCTGAAGCCAACAAGCGAGCCCAATCGTTAACGTTTGAAGCGTCGATAACGATGTCGAAGCTACGCGCGACTTCACCGTACTTGTTGATGATGTCGTACTTAACCGTATCACCAATTTCTGGCGTACCAAACTGGTCAGAAACAAACAGGTCGCCACGGACTAGATCAGGTTGAGGTGTAGGATCTGGTGGTGGAGTTGTTCCCCCCGCGATAGTGATGTCTGAACAGTTGTAGAAACCTTCACCGGCGGCATCGTCACGTTGCCAACGAACGTATAAGATTGCGTCGCCAGATCGGTCTGAAGGAATCGTTACGTTGATACGGTATTTGCCACCACTTACAGGAACATTCCCAACTTCTTGGATAAGATCTAAATCACCCCACGCTAGGCCTTTGCTTAGGTCGGCGTTTGGTTTTGTTAGATAGAACTCCCAGAATGACGGGTTGTGTGGTGCAGTCGCGTTGAATACATATTCAAATGTACCAGTGCTTAACTCGGTGCGAGTCCAACCTGTATGAGGTGCGCCCATGCCACGTTTTTGCGAATCATTGGCGTAACATAACGTGCCGTCTGGAATCGCCGCTTTCACTGCATTGATGTTGTTGAAGTCTTGAATGTTTTTCGCATACTCGTTGCGTTGAACGAAAGGATATGACCCTGAAATCTCTTTTGCTTGAGCACATGCTGCATTTGGTGGCGTACCCGACCAAACCCCGCCTTGTTCATAGCACGTATTCTGACGTGCACTTGGAAATTCAGACCAGCCATGAGCGTTTGCTACTGATGGTACGCTGGATAGCATAGCCATCCCCACTGCTATTTTTAGAATATTATTATTTGCTGTTTTCACTTTCCCACTCTCTATTATTTTACCCCCGTATGAAATATTGATTGGACATTTACTAATCAATATTGCAGTTCGAGGGTTTATAGTTTCTGACTTAAAGAACACGGAAAATATATACGTCATAACTATCAATAAAAGTGGGATTTATTTTGAAAGGAATCAGAATCACACAACTCAAAGAAATGCGTTAGAGATAGATGATATTGGTTCGAATTATCAATTTTTACCGACAAAAATTACGCATTCCCTAAGAAAATAGATCGCTAGGAAGGTATTTTTTCATTGAATTAATTGGAGTGAAACGCTCGCATAAATAATGATATTGAGTGCTTTTTATCTTCATTATTATTACGTTGTTGAGACTGCTGTAAAGTCGCTAAGTTACTAAGCTACTGAGCGTATACGTTTATAAATGGATAAATCATTAAACGTTAATTTGAACGAGCTAAACTAATAGCGGCTATTCATGCCAAATCGATTCGACATATCATCGTCCATACGACCGCCCTTCCAACCGCCACCGCCCAACAAATTAAGTACATCACGCGCGTTATATTCCTCACCACCGAAGAAGTCATTAGACACATCATTACGCAGCAGTTGAATGGCTGGAGCAATTTCAGCAGCAAGGTCTTGTGGATCAGCAAACAATGCTAAGGCAACCAGTTGTTGGCGCTTACTCAATTCACATGAACTCGTTTCTACTTGCCCAATAGAGAAAAAGTCACTGCTTCCGTACGCTTTCACCAACTTTGCAGAAAGTGATTTGATTACTTTCTTGATTCGTCGTCGTTGAATATATCTAAACATATAGATTGCCTTGTATTGTTGAGCCTAAGTTAACCAAACAGCAGGTAAGTTTGATTGTCGACCGAGATGCTTTTTACTTGCGTGTTAAATACGGATTCTAGCTGTTCAGGCACAAGCACTTGCTCTGCACTGCCTGATGCTTGTAGTACGCCCTTTTCGAGCAGCAGTACTTGGTCGGCATGCCTCAAGGTTCGGTTCAGGTCGTGGTTAGCCATAATAACCGCAATGCCCTTCTCAGCCACTCGTTCGATAAGCTTATACAGCAACGCTTCTTGAGCAATATCCAACGGCGCTGCAGGTTCGTCTAGGATCAGGAGCTTTGCGTAAGGATTGAGCGTCGGCCAAATTTGCAGGCACATTCCCGCCAAACGAACGCGTTGCCATTCACCACCAGACAGTGTCTGAATTGAACGATGAAGTTTGTCTGTGATGTCCAACATCTGGCTTATATCTTCCAAAGCCGTGTTTATTTCAGTATCAAGGCCATGCGATGAACTTGGCAGTGATAACGCAAGGTATTGGAACACTTCCAAGTTGAAGGCGGGTCTTGCACTTTGACAAAGATAAGCGCGATGCAATGATAGATCTTGTAGTGATAATGCTGACAAGTCTTGACCGTCGAGCTTTATATCACCTTTGTAGCCATCACCAACGCCAGATATCGCTTCTAATAAGGTACTTTTCCCACTGCCATTAGGACCGATGACATGAGTCACCTGTCCTTGCTTGAGCTCAAACGATAGAGGTAATAAGCGAGCGCCGACGCTCAGGCTCTTAATTTGAATCATGATTTTTAATTAACATCCAAATGAAGATTGGTGCACCGATACTGGTTGTCATCACACCCAAGGGTAATTCTGCAGAATCGAGTAATGTACGTGCGCAAATATCAGCAAACACCAGTAACGCGGCACCTGCAACGGCAGACAAAGGAAGAAGGTATCGGTTGTCGGTACCAATCGCTAAACGGAGTAAGTGTGGCACCACCAAACCCACAAAGCTGATCACGCCACCTAACGCTACTGCGCAGCCGACTAAAATAGACACAGCGAAGATTAGACGCCAACGTAATCTCGGAACGTTCACGCCTAACTGCGCAGCATGGGTCTCGCCAATCATGAGTTTGTCTAGCTTGCTACCTTGCAGGCACAGCCAGATAATCACGGGGATCATTACTAAGGTGAGCGAGTGTTGGTACCAAGTGACGCCACCTAAGCTGCCCATCAGCCAATACATCAATAAGCGTAGGCTGAGGTCATCACTAAAATAGAACGCCCACGTCACCATCGCGCCAGAAAGAATGCCTAACGCAACACCCACCAGCAATAACTTGGCCGTAGTCAGTCGCATCGTTTTAACCATGCTCACTAGAATCACGGTAAAACAGAGTGACCCTAAAACGGCGGCAATCATGAACAGTTCTGGTGTAGGAGCAAACGGTAAGAAGAACAGCACGATCACCATCGCTAAGCTTGCACCACCAGAAATGCCGAGCACACCGGGCTCTGCTAATACGTTACCCAATAAGACTTGTAAGCTTGCGCCAGATACGGCTAACCCTGCCCCGATAGCAATAGCCGCCAATAGTCGAGGTAAGCGTAAATCAATCAGTAGTTTTTGTTCTAACGTGGACAATGTGCCCAGAGGGGAAATGAAGAGATCGCCAACCATTAGATAAATCGCACTCAGCGTGACAAGCAGTGCAGCCATCAGATAAATGGCTCGGGTCCATTTTCGCTGTTTTTGGTGAAGAAGTTGTTGGAAATCCATATCAAGCTACTTTGAAATTGTTCGCGTAACCTTACCTGTATCCCCAAATAAACTCAAGGCTCACACCGTAATGTGAACCTTGATATTTCAAGCAGTTGGGCGGTTGTTTTGGTCGATTAAACCTAACTGGATATTAATCGTACACAAGCTGACCATGGTCGAATCGCGTTTCAACTTCGCACACCATTAAGGCAGCTCGTTGACCGATAGCAACGTTACGATTTGGAAATACCACCGCTTCGTTTTCATTCTTCGCCATCAATGGCTTATCACCATCATGACCAAACACTTCACCGTGCTTGAACGCCGTAAAGTTTTCAACGGCATCAGAGAACATGAAATCAAAATCATCATGCAAACGAACAATGGTTCGGCTTACGCGATAAGTAATGGTTTTCTTTGGCAAATGCTCTGGTTCTATTTCAGCAATCAAATTGCGCATTGCCAAATCGAAAGCCGTTAACTTATCAAGCTGGTTCTCACCAATTCTTGCTACCTGCCCTAGCTCCATTGTCAGTGCTTGGGCTTCAAAGTTTTCAGCGCTGTACCAACTGAAGGTGCTCGTTGGCGCATTGGATAACAACACCGCTTCAACGTGAGCACTGTTAATGAAATCGAACAAGGCTTTACTGCGAACTTCGTGGCGAACCTTAGGGCTTACGGCGAAAGAGTAATGCTTAGACAAACGGATCGCGCAGTGCAGATCTAAGTGCCAACGAGTGGCAGGCACCGTTTCCTTGTAAAACTCAGTAACCAAGAACTTAAGGTTCTTCGCGATGTCCACTTCTCGATTACTCTCGTACTGTTTTTCATCAAACAGACGGTTCATATTCACATCAAGAAAACGCGTATGCGCATTGGTCGCTTCTGGGTGAGCAATGATGAACAAACATCTTGCTGTCACGACTTGGAAGCCGGTTTCAATATCCTCAATGAGCTTATCAATCAGCTCCATTGGTGAAGTTTCGTCGCCATGAACACCTGTTGAAAATATGATGTTCTTGGTCTCAGGATTATACTCTGCGGGAATCACTTCCAATACACCGCGTTGATGAAGCTTAATTTGAACACCGTTACTCAGTACGGTCTGTCCTGCAACCACTTCTTGCTCAAGATCTAGGCTGTCAAAAAGAAATGATTGGCGAAAGAGGGTCTTCGTCATGCGCTACTCCTTAATTGCACGGCCGTATGTTAATAAATTGTACATAGAAATTGTGTTGCTAGGATCGCACTTATCAATAGAAACTCCGTTATCACTCACAAATACTACCCATATATTTTTGTATTACCTGCTGACTTTACTAACCGACATCTGTTCCAAATAATTTCACCTATTTAGAACAACTTTTGGTTATCTCTGTTTATATCAGCAAGATAAGAGCCACGTAAGCTAACACAGCTCTTACCTACCATGAACAGATTGAGATCAATTAATCTTCCTGATCGAGCAATCTTTCAAATTCATCGATTTGAACTTTGACCATGTCGATGCTTTGTTGCCAAAAGTCAGCTTGAGTCAGGTCCATTCCCAAGTGTTTTTGAACGACTTCTTCCGCCATCATGCTGCCCGTATCACGAAGCAAGGAAACGTAATCACCGTAGAATTGTTCGCCCTTAGCATCGCGCTGAGCGTAAACACCTTTACTGAACAGGTAACCGAACAGGTATGGGTAGTTGTAGAAGCTCACTTGAGAGATGCTGAAGTGCAGTTTGCTTGCCCAGAAGTAAGGGTCGGCTTCTGTCATTGCATCGCCATACCACTCCTTCCAAGTGGTTTCCATCAAGTCACACAGCTGCTGAGCCGTTAGCTCACCTTTTTCACGCTGCTCATAGAAGGCTTTCTCAAACTCGAAACGTACTGGAATGTTTACCATCAAAGCGAGTGAAGAAGAAAGCTCTTCCCACAACATTTCAAGTTTCTCATTGCGTGTTTGTGCTTGTTTTAACAAGTGGTCACGGACGATGTTTTCAGCAAAGATTGAAGCGGTTTCTGCTAGCGTCATTGGGTAGCGCGTCTGACACAAAGGCATGTCTTTCATCACCCAGTTATGGAACGCATGGCCTAGTTCGTGTGCCAATGTCATTAAGTCTGAGCGGCTACCGCTCCATGTCATGAACACAAGAGGTGTACGTGTCGCAGCAAACTTGGTGCAGTACGCGCCTAAACGTTTGTTCGCAGCCGGAGCGGCATCAATCCAACCGTTCTCAACCATTAATGCGACAAAATCAGCCATCTCTGGATTGACTTCAGCAAAAGCGGTTTTGATCACTTCAATCGCTTCATCAAATGAATAAACCTTAGATTCGCTGTCACCCAGCGGAGGCATCGCGGCTAAATGGTTCCAAGGCTTCATTTCATCAAGCCCGTGAACTCTTGCCATTAACAGACCTGCTTTCTGGCCTACTTCGCGATTTGCCTTTGCTACCGACATCATGGTGTCTAGCGTTTCAGGTACGATGCGGCTGGCGTGTAGGCTTGGATCAAGGAAATGTACGTCGCTTATTTTCGAGCGCTTTTTGTTCTCTGTCAGTCGCCAACCCGCAAGCGCATTTAGAATTGAAGCAAAAGACTCTTGGTGCGTCTTCATTGCGCCTTGGACTGCGCGCCATGCCGGTTCTTGTTTGTCGAATTCGCTGCCGTACAACAAGCTCGCAGCTTGTGAAAAACCTAGCGCTTCGTCTTCACCGTTCAGCTTTAGCGACAGTTTTAAAGAACCGGTTAAGTTATCGTACAAACGACCCCATCCATCACGGCCATCAACCTTCATCGCGGCCAATAACTGCTCTTCAGCAACACTAAGGCGGCTGCTTGATAACTTACGCGAGCTTTCAATCGCAAAGCGTTGTCCTGCTACATCTGCGCTGTCATGCTCTAAAACTGCATCAATAAACTCTGGTTCTGCGTGGATTAGCGTGTCTTCATAAGGGCTGAACGCTTGAGACATTTCAGAATTCAGTTTCGCAACTCGACCAAGCAGTGCTTTGGCTTCTGTGTGCGTCGCGTCTACCGATGCGTGGCAATTAGCGAAGGTGTTGATTGTGCTCAGTAACGTGCCTGCCGCTTCAGAAGTTTGAATGGCGTTTTGCATCGCTAGGATAATATGACGCTTTTCAACGTGTAGGTACAACAGCTCAATACATTGTTGAATGAGTTCAATGTCCTGTTCGATTTTTGCATCATTAAGATCGCGATAAGCAATGCTTAGATCCCAACTCGGTGTTGTCATGACTAAATTCCTTTCACGTAGGTAGTAATACCAATCTGGTATAGCGGCTGTAAACGCCGCTTTATGCTTCTATTTCTGGTTCTATTTCTGTTTCTGTTTTTGTTTCAATTTACAGGTCCAATAGATTGTTAACTCTTAAACTGTGTTTTTTGAACACTCAGAGAACAGGTAGCCCTATCGATTTGACACTGATAAAACTCTGCGCAAACTGAGTGATTTGAATATGAGTTATCGACGCGTTTTCTATCGATAGCTTCGAGTACAAACTCGGATTTTTCCAATCAATATCAAGACAATGTGCTAACAGAATGCGAATCACACCACCATGGGTAACCAACAATATATTGTCACTTGGATCATTCAAAAGTTGCGACCAAGCTTGAGTTACTCTGTTATGGAAGCTCTGTAAACTTTCCGCGCCAGTCAGTTGATGGTTTGCGGGATCTTGCCAGAAGGTGTCTAACATCGCCCACTTGTCTTCAAGTTCATCAAATGCGACCCCGTCAACCTCACCAAAATTCATTTCTTGGAAATCTGGTGCAACAGACAGAGGCACCGACATGCGTTGTGCAAACAAGCTCGCGAGATCACCACATCGTCTGAGTGGCGAGGAAACCACGCAATCAAAGGCAATATCTTGTTTTATCAGCGCCCCACATATCCGATCTTGAAGATCAGGATTAACCAACACATCAGATGAACCATTAAGTGCCGCTTCGCCTTCGACTTTGCCATGTCTTAGTAGATAGATGTTTTTGGTTGTTCCATTTTCCATTTGTTCAACTAACCTTTGATACCAATCTAATTATGAGTCGAGCTTTGAGTCGAATGGCTCGACGGTTTTAAGCTCAATGGTAATCCTGCAGCAACCAGCGTAACGCGTTCAACTACGCGAGCTAGCGCTTGGTTCATGCGACCCGCATTGTCGACAAATAGGCGCGACACTTTACCTAACGGCACCACACCTAAACCGACTTCGTTAGACACCATGATAATTTGCGCCGGGCTTTGCTCTACGCTTTTCACTAAAACTTCGACCACGGCCTCAACCTGTTCATTGGTCGCATCATCACCCAACTCAAAAATAATGTTGTTCAACCACAAAGTTAAGCAGTCAATCATCACCACATCGTTTTGATCAAAAGACTGCAGTTTTTCGGCTAATTCAACAGGGGCTTCATGCTCAATCCACAGCTCACCACGACGTTGTTGATGATGCGCAATTCTCTCACGCATTTCGTCGTCCAAATAAGTGGCCGTCGCAATATAGTTGAGGCGTCCATTTGAACATGCTTCAAGCGCACATAATGCCTGTTGTTCTGCAAAACTAGACTTACCAGAACGAGCCCCACCCAATACCAGATGGCTATTTCGCTGACTTACTTGATTAATTTGATTAGCTTGATTCGTGTTTGTCATAGGAACCTGTTATAAAAAACCATTGTAAAAAGCAGTAATGAACACAAGGTAAATCAGTAACTCCATCAACTGTTGAGCCGCACCCAAACAGTCGCCAGTAAAGCCACCAATTCGAGCCGTTAACCATTTTTTGAAACCTACTCTGAACAGATAGGCGAAGAAAGATAAAACCAAAGCGAGCTCAAGACCAAACCACAGGCTAGGCAACACACCTACAAACAATAAAAAGACAAGTTCACCTTTAGTTTGCTTGTTCGCCAATGGCTTACTTTTACTGGTATCTAAATCACTGACATAAGGCATATCAAAAATAAGTGATGCGGCAATCGCGCGGCTAAACGTATAACTGGTCACGATAGCCATAAACAAATTTGTCATATTCGCTAGTTCGTTTAATAGAACCCACTTGCCAAGCAGAGCCATAACCAGTGCAGACGCGCCATAAGTACCAATTCGACTGTCTTTCATGATGGTCAAACGGCGTTCTAAGGTCATACCGCCGCCAATACCATCCGCCATATCGGTTAAGCCGTCTTCATGGAAAGCACCGGTTAGCATCAAGCTAAAGCTCATCATCAAAAAGATGGCCACTGCACTCGGCAGTATGGCATCGAGTAGCAAGAACACACCGCCACACAGAACACCAAGTAACAAACCAACCGTTGAAAAGTAGCGACCAGAACGGTTCATTCGCTCTTCTGAATAAGGCGTATTCTTCGGCATCGGCAAACGAGAAAAGAAACCCATCGCCAACGAAAAAAGTTCCCATTGGTATGTGATGCTATCTTTCAACGATCTTTCTGATGCATCACTCATTAAACCGTGACTCCAGCACTCTCAAAACTCGCCATGTTGTTATAAAACTCGGCCGCCGCACGAATTATTGGCATAGCTAGCGCAGCACCTGTGCCCTCGCCTAATCTCAAACCAAGATCGAGCAGTGGCTCAGCGTCTAGCAGCTCTAATAGAATTTTGTGACCAGACTCTTCAGAGCGATGAGCAAAGATCATGTAATCACAGCAATTCGGTTCAATTAAAGTCGCGACATACGCCGCAACCGACACGATAAAGCCATCGACCAATACTGGTGTTCTGTTTTCGTAAGCGCCAAGGAAACCACCCACCATTTGAACGATTTCATAGCCACCGACTTGTGCTAGTACCTCTTTAATATCTTTAACTTCTTTAAGATCCAAGCCTTTGCAGCGAGCTACACCTTGCTCAACCACAGCCACTTTACGTGCAAGCTGTTCATTGTTGATGCCAGTGCCTAGGCCGACACACTCATCCGCAGACCGATTCGATAATGCACTTAAGATCGCTGATGCACTGCTGGTATTACCGATGCCCATTTCACCAAACATGATGATATTGGTGCCATTCGAAATGGTTCTAGATACAAGACCAGTTCCCAGTTCAATCCCACGTTCAACCGTTTCTAAACTCATTGCCGCTTCATTGGCAAAGTTATTGGTTCGCGTACCTAAGCGCTGAGAAATCAACATGTCGCTGTCAGATTCAACAGGCAACAAAATCCCAGTGTCCACGACTGTAATTTCGACGTTGTTTACCGCACAAAAGCAATTTATCGCCGCACCACCGCTCAAGAAGTTCAACACCATCTGTTGTGTCACGGCACTTGGAGCAATACTCACACCTTCATCGGCTATGCCATGGTCACCAGCAAATATGATGATACTTGGCTTGTTCAATTCGATGTGTTCAACCGCAGTTTCTTTGCCTTGGCTCTGAATCAATGCCAATTGATGAGCGACTTTTTCTAGTAAGCCAAGCGCACCGAGCGGCTTGGTTTTTTGGTCAATTCGGTGTTGGATGTACTGAGAGTATTGGGTATCTAACATAAGTTTAGGAACACTTAAATTTAAGGTAATGGATTTCTAGGGCTGCGATTCTGCTTAAGCTAAATCGATAACACTATTTAGGGCGTGCAACAGAGAACACATTGGAAAGCGTCGCGTATTCACCGCCACCAAGTCGAGATAAAGGGTCCAATGCCAACGCGTCAATCTTAAGACGTTCACTCTCTTTGTCGATCACGTCTTCGGAAATGTACACGGTTTCGACTTGAGCAAAGATAAGGCTTTGTGGCACTTCTCCAACCTCTTTTACTTCGTACAAGGTGCATCCAAAAGCGACCGCGCACTCTTTCAATCTCGGTAAAGAGAAGCCTTCAAATTCAACCAGGTCAATGTTATTCGCGGTGACTTCCGAATCACCATGTTCAAGGGTAGCTGCTGTCGCCGTCATGGTTTCGGCAGAACTTGAAGAAGCAATGTGAATCACTAGCTTACCCGTTTCTAGGGCATTACGAGTGGTATCTTTGATTTCGCCGGACGGCTTCTTCCCAACCGATAACATCAGTAACGGCGGATTACTAGAAACAGGCGTGAAATAAGAGAAAGGCGCGAGGTTGTACTCTTGGTCAGAAGATTCCGTCAATGCCCACGCAATAGGGCGAGGAACAACGGTTTGTGTCATCAAGTGATAAATCTGAGTGGGAGCAAGAGTATCAAGCTTGAGGTTCATAGCACGTCCTTGGTCTATGTGAATTACGGTTCAGTTTACGTGTTAAGCAATGCTGTATCTATGCCTAATCAACAGAAACGGTAGAGAGTGTTCTTAATTTGAACAGATCACACTGGTATTTTCTCAAATTGACAGTCAAATTGACGAACCCGAAACACCTACAATACTGATAATAGATTTATCAATAACTTACATTTTGGCATCGTTTATGCTTTATCTAAAGTACTTGTTAATCTCTCCATTGATGAGTGCCCATACTGTGAATACCCACATCGCAGTTGCTTTAAAAGAAAACAATCGATTGAAAGACAAAACCAAACAATGATTTAGGAGGTGAAATGATTCCAAACACAAGTAAAAGAAAACCAAATAAATCGAGTAAGAAAACCAGTAAAAAGGTAAGGAAAATCCCACTCTCCTTCACCTAATAGCTATCGAAGCAATAAGACAACAAAGTAGTAAAGTAGCAAACTAGCAAAGTAAGTAACAAAGCCCGTCGCCCAGCGGGCTTTGTTATCTTTAACACCTTAATTGAGGTTTACCTAGCTAAGCACATACCTTCCGTATAAAAGCCCATCATCAAACCCCATCTTCCTAACGCTCATTCATGAAACTTTTGTTCGCTTAAAATTCAAACACTGTTTATATTAAACAAGCACTTGTAGAGCGAGTAAGGAATAGAATGAGTATTAATGGAGATAAAACATCGGTTGTTATAGCTGGTGCGACAGGGCTAATTGGTCATCATGTCCTGAGACTGCTCATTAACGAGCCCGCTGTAGAACACATCTATGCTTTGTCACGAAGAGCATTAGGTGAAGAATTTCACTCCAACAAACTCGATACACTCATCCACAACGATCTACA
The DNA here is from genome assembly GCF_041439605.1 of Vibrio sp. 1F169. Lineage (NCBI taxonomy): Bacteria > Pseudomonadati > Pseudomonadota > Gammaproteobacteria > Vibrionales > Vibrionaceae > Vibrio > Vibrio sp. 1F169. Next base: position 109,661 of record NZ_JBGOOI010000004.1, read on the forward strand.
AGTAACGAGTTGGGACGACACCAAAGCGACGCCCAACTTAGGCATTATCTGCTTAGGCACAACCAAGAAAAAAGCAGGTTCAAAAGAAGCGCTGCGAAAGATCGATGTAGAACTGGTTAGCCAAGTGGCACAGTCGATGAAATTCCTTGGAGTTCAACGTGTCGCAGTCGTTTCTAGCTATGGCGCTTCGCCAGACTCCTATTCACACTATCTGCGCTGTAAGGGACAAATGGAGCAAAACCTAAAACGTATTGGCTTCAAGCAGCTCTTCATCGCTCGTCCAGGCCCGCTGGTGGGTGAACGTGCCGAACCCAGAACTGATGAAAAGCTCCTACAAAGAGTCTTCCCTTTAATATCTCCGTTAATGTTTGGAAAATTCAAAAACCTACGCCCTATCCAATCGGAAGATGTAGCGAAAGCAATATTATTCCGATTGTTCGAAAATAATTTCCAAAGTATCGAAATCTACACCTCGACTGACATGCTTAATTTATTAGCGAAATATCATTAAAACGTCTATCTATTCACCACAATGTTGAATATCCATCCAACCCATTGGGTGGATATTACTAATCGTTCTAATAAATTACTTTTCCTTATTTTACGTTTTGTTACAGGTCGCTATTTTAGCTAACAGTATTTGCGCCCATATATCTAAGCGCCCTATCGATTCATGGTTATTCATAAGGAAAAACAATGTCATTTTCAGCTATCGCTGCCTTAGCGGTATTCACTGGTATCCTCTTTTTTCTCTACGGACAGCAGAAAAAAGAAAACACACTTTCTCGCCTCGTTTTACTCGGTTTAGTTTTCGGTAGTGCTTTTGGCCTTGGTCTTCAACTGCTATTTGGTGAAGGCAATCCTATTATCAAAGAGACGCTCGACTGGGTAAACATTGTGGGTCGTGGTTACGTTGGCCTACTAAAAATGGTCATCATGCCATTAGTGTTAGTTTCAATGATTGCGGCAGTAGTGAAGCTTGAGAAAGGCGGCTCACTAGGTAAGATTTCCGGCATCACCATTTCTGTGTTGCTAGCAACAACGGCAATTTCTGCGATTGTTGGTATTGTTGTAACACAAGCATTCGGCTTGTCGGCTGAAGGTTTAACTGAAGGCGCTCGTGAAACAGCACGTATCGCAACACTAGAAAGCCGCATCGGCAGCGTTTCAGATCTAACTATTCCACAAATGCTGGTTAGCTTTATTCCGACTAACCCATTTGCAGACCTAACAGGGGCTCGCTCTACTTCTATCATCGCGGTAGTTATCTTTGGCGTGCTAACGGGTATTGCTGCTCGTAAGGTGATGGCAGAGAAAGAAGAATTAGAATCTCCAATCCGTACGTTCGTTGAAGCGGCTCAATCTATCGTTATGCGCTTAGTTAAGATGATCATGGCACTAACGCCATACGGCATCGCAGCATTAATGGCGAAGGTAGTCGCAACGTCAAGTGCTTCTGACATCCTAAGCCTATTGGGCTTCATCGTTGCTTCTTACGTCGCTATTATCCTGATGTTCGTCGTTCACGGTGTGTTGGTTTCTTTTGTTGGTGTCAACCCGAAAGAGTACTTCCAAAAGATCTGGCCAGTACTGACGTTCGCTTTCACGTCTCGTAGCTCTGCAGCAACTATTCCCCTGAACGTTGAAGCTCAAATCACTAAGTTAAACGTACCACCAGCGATTGCTAACCTGTCTGCGTCTTTCGGTGCAACAATTGGTCAAAATGGTTGTGCGGGTATTTACCCTGCAATGCTTGCAGTTATGGTTGCGCCTACGGTTGGTATCGACCCAATGGACATTAACTTCATTCTGTCTCTGATTGCTATTATCACAGTGAGCTCATTTGGTATTGCCGGCGTTGGTGGCGGTGCAACTTTCGCTGCACTTATCGTACTACCCGCGATGGGTCTTCCTGTGACTATCGCAGCACTGCTTATCTCTATCGAGCCACTTATCGATATGGCACGTACTGCGCTTAACGTATCTGGTGCAATGACAGCTGGTACAATCACAAGCCGCCTATTGGCTAAAAAGGACAAACAGCAAGATTTGGAACAAGCGAACGCTTAATGGGTTCGATTGATCCAATAACTTGAGTCTCGTTACACAAAAACCGATGCACATGCGTCGGTTTTTTATTGCTTACTTGTTTTGTTTAATCGCATAGAACAAGGTTTTCAATATTCGATTAAAATAATAGAAGAAGCTCATAGGTATAGAATAAAAGATGAACAAGATGTAAATGTCCTTATTATTTTTAAGCCTGTATTTAGAAATCAATAATCGAACAATAATAAAGCGTTTTTGTTTGTTATTTTACGAGCATCCACATTCTATAACGCAAAACACTATCTTTGTTCAATAGCGCTATAGGTTGACTGTGAAATATCGGTAAAGCTGATATATTACGCGACGCTTCAAACATGCCTATCATTCTGGCACACGTTCGATAACAGGATCCTCATGAGCTTTATTATATTATTACTTCTTCTAGTATTCGTTGGCGTTACACGTTTATTTCAGTGGCGAAAAACCTCTAGTTTTATCAAACTTCTTCTTATCTCTTTATTTATATTGATTGGTTCGGGTTTAATCCCTCGCTATCTACTAAACGACCTGCAAGCCAATTATGAGCGCAAACCTGACATTCAGTGGACCTCTCACAATGCCATTGTCTTGCTTGGTGCTGGTACTCAACTCATCGCAAGTACACAAGAATTTGAGCCGACCTTTTTCTCGTTCGGTCGCATCAATGAAACGGCAAGCCAATATAAAAACTGTGCGGAGGCTCAAACCATATGCAAAGTGATTGTTAGTGGTGGAGATGCACAAAATAATGGTGTAACCGAAGCGGAAGTTTATCAACAGCAGTTGCTTAGACTCGGCGTTCCACTAGCCGATATCATTCAAGAATCGAATAGCGTCAACACTTGGAAAAACGCGCAGCTCACCAGTGACCTAATGAAGCATCACCAGTTCGACAACATTGTTCTTGTTTCATCAGGCCTACATATTCGTCGTAGTGAACTCTACTTTAATCATTTTGGATTAAACGTCGTCCCAGTACGAGCCGACTACATGGCTGCTCAAATTTCATGGTTACCATTATGGTACAACTTCGCAGTTACAGACTTTGCATTGCATGAACAATTGGGTTTTGCTCGTTACAACCTTTACAACTTTATGGGGTGGAACAGCAAACGTGAGAAGCCCGGTGACGCCTGATCGCTTCAACCATGATCTAACTAGTTAGCTAGTTAGCTAGTTAGCTAGTTAGCTAGTTAGCTAGTTAGCTAGTTAGCTAGTTA
>NZ_JBGOOI010000004.1:113067-152281 GCF_041439605.1 Vibrio sp. 1F169
AGCTAGTGGTCATTTAGTATCTAGAAGATTCACAGCTCATAAACAAAAAAATGCAGCCACAATCGAAGGATTGTCAGCTGCATTTTTAATTCGTGCTTCTACTCAGTACTAACGGGCAATTACCACATTAGATCATCTGGGATCACGAAGTCTTTGTACGGGTCATCTTCGTCTACTTCATCTGAGCTTGAAGCTTGAGTATCAACGATAGACTCTTCGTCACGCATCGCGATCTTGTTCGCTACCGCAGTAGGGATAACTACATAGCTTTCGCCTTGACGCGCGATACTTAGAATGCCTTTACTTAGTTGCTTTTGAGTCAGCTCTTCTACGTAAAGGTATTTAACTAGCGTACCGTCGGTGAAGTTGTATTTGATCTCACCGTTCTTCTGTTCGATCTTGTTCATCTCAATCAGTTGCTTCACTTGAGCTTTAATTTCTTTGCTCAACTGCTGTTCTTTCAACTGTTGGTTTAACTCTTTGTCTTTCGCTTGCTGCGCCAGTTTAGTTTCTTCTGCTGCCGCTTTTGCTTCACGAGACTGAACGCGAGACTTTTTAGAGCCTTTCTTCGCCTTCTTTAATTTTTTCTCATTTACCAAGCCAGCTTTAAGCATTTGCTCTTGGAGTGTTAACTTTGCCATGACTTTCCCAGTTCAGGATTAAAAACGGCACTATCATACCTGTTTTTAAGGTTTCTGTTTACTGAACAAGAGTAAATTACAGAACAATCGCAAAATTTGTGCTGATAGATCTAAGCTGTGTCCATATTCCCTTCTTGTTGCTCACAACCTCCACTTTTCCACGAAATACCGTTTATACGCACATCGAGCCAATTACCCAGACGCACTCAATCTGCCACGAAACTGCGCGGGCGTTTTATTGAGCCACCCTTTAAACGCCCTTCTGAAATTTGCAGGGTCGCTATAACCGAGCCTTTCACCTATGTCATCAATGCTCATGGTTGTGCCGAGTAACAGCTCTTTGGCCAGTTCCACTCTAACTTCGGTAAGCAATATTTGATAACTGGAATCATGGGTCACTAGCTCTCGCCTGAGTGTACGAGAGCTACAACCAAACTCATCCGCGAGTTGTTCTATATTCGGGAAACTGCCTGCGGTTTGATAAAAGATCGTTTTGATCTGGTTAGTCAGCAGGTGCTCAGAGTCCAGCGTTTCCACTATCGACTGGCAAGACGCGAGATAGCGCTTCAGGGTCGCGGCATCATGAGTCAATAAAGTTTGTGATAAAACGGAGACATCAAAACGCAGTTCACAATAGTTTTGTTCAAAAATCACCGGGCACTGGAAACGCTCGTCATAAAGCTTGGTGTAATTAGGGCGAGCATAAGGCAAAGCCAAAGTATGAATATCCAACTCATGACCAGTCAGTTCTTCGAACAAAGAGACGATTGAACTCAAGAAATACTCACTGCAGAAAGGTAGGAGATCGCCCACTTCCAAGGTGTTCTCAATCTGAATCACTGCTTGCTCGGAATCTAGAAATAATTTAACCGAGAAAATAGGACCGTTCAGGCGCAGATATTTAAAGCCCGACTTGATGGCCTCCCCGACATTTTGACTTGTCGATAGCGCATAACCCAACACACCAAAGTGGCTCAAGCTAGCGTGTTCCCCCAGCCAAAGCCCTAAGCCATCGTGAGGAAAGCTCTGATTCGCCGCGCTAAATAACGAAAGTTTGTCAGCGTAAGTCAGCTTTCCATTCGGGTCTCGCCAATCCATGTTCGGCAAACCCACATCATTGAGTAGCCTTTCAATATCGAGACCTCGTTGCTCTAACGTATTCAACAGCAGCGCGATATCTAATGTACCCAATTGATGCCGATGTCCGGTCGGCTTATACTCCGCGATAATCTCCAATCGTCTCTCCTTATATCGAGCCCATTCCCATCAACATGACTACTCAGCTTCAACAACACTACTGACAAAATCGTGATTGGTAACGCGCTCTTGTCCGAATATGACCTCCCAATTCTACGCTACTCATCGCACAATGGCTTTAGTTGTTAAATTTATGTGAACTATCGCAATGATAAAAACGAATCCTGCTCCACACAGTTTGATTGATTCTAATGGTCAGCCGATCATTGGACATTTCGATGGCATCCCAAAGCACCTGAACATCGAGAACTTTGACTACCGAAACTCGATGGATGCAAAAGCAAACCTTTGGCAGAAGCACTTCCACTACAAGCAATTTCAATTTGTCAGCATCGTCACCGACACGCACATTATTGGTGTCGCTATCGCGGATATTCGCTACTTAGGCTCGGCATTTTGTTATCTGTACGATATTGAAAACAACCATCTAGAAGAGTCATCTTGGTTGAGGCCATTAGGGTTTGATAAACAAGTTACCGCTTCGCCATTTGACGGCACGACAAACATTGCAGGCCAAAGCATCATCTTTAATATTGAAGGCGGGCAATGGCAAGTTCGATTGAATACCAAACTCATCAAGGCCGATATCGCTTTAGAGCCTAAAGCCGACAGCTTGCCCTTGGCGATGTGCAGCCCAACGGGTTATTCAGGTTGGACTTACACCCAAAAGCACAATGCTTTGCGCATCAGCGGTGACATCCAAATCAAGGGAGAATCACTCGTTCTCGAACAAGCTCGTGCTGGTTATGACTTTTCAGCGGGTTACATGAGACGTGAAACCAGTTGGCGCTGGGCAAGCATCAACACGCAATCCAATGGCACAGATATTGGCCTAAACCTCGCGGCGGGCGTGAATGAAACCGGAGGCTGCGAAAACGTGTTATGGGTCAATGGAACCAGACACTTGCTTAACCCGGTACAGTTTACGTTCAGTCGCCAAGACACGAACTTGCCTTGGCAGATAACATCACAAGATGGACGTATAAACCTGACCTTTACGCCCTTAAATAACCGCAGCGAAAGGCTCAATTCATGGCTGTTAAAGAGTAACTTTCGTCAGTTCATTGGTCACTTTTCTGGCTCGATTGAAGACAACAATGGAGTGACACATCAACTCGATGGTGTTCTTGGCCTAACAGAAGATCACTTCGCTCGCTGGTAGCGTAATTCTGCTGATTGAATCTCAGGCGAGTAAGTCTAAGTAAACTTGATACTAAGAACGCGTATGGCGTCTCAACAAGGATAAAACATGAATACAAGGATAAAACATGAATATCGACGCATTAATCAATCACCCAGAATGGCTACTGCTGGTATTAGCGCCCTTATTCATGGTGTGCATGGCGGCTGAGTATTTTATCGGTCAGAAGCAAGGTCGACTGCCAGATAACTCCAGCTATAAACTTTCAGAAGTGATGTGTAACTTCACGCTTGCGGGAATGCATCAACTCTCGGATTTGCTCTCCGGGTTATTGGTCGTGCAGTTGTTTCTTTGGCTGTTTGGTTGGCGCTTAATGGACGTTGAAATGGGCGTACTGAGTTTTGTTGTATTGATGGTATTACAAGACTTTTGCTATTACTGGTTCCATAGAGCAAGCCATCGTGTTCGCTGGATGTGGGCCGCGCACGTCGCGCACCACAGTTCAGAAAGCATGAACTTCAGTACGGCTTTCCGTCAGAGTTTTATGTATCCACTTGCTGGGATGTGGCTGTTCTGGGTGCCGCTCGTCATCATAGGTTTCGACCCTAAATGGGTGATCTTTGTGGTCCTTCTCAACCTAGGTTTGCAGTTCTTCGTCCATACACAATGGATACGAAGCTTGGGGCCACTGGAATACATCTTCAACACCCCTTCACATCATCGAGTGCATCACGGCAAAAACCCGCAATACATAGATAAGAACTACGCCGGCGTTTTGATCATTTGGGATAAATTGTTTGGTACGTTCGAACCGGAAGTTGAAACCGCACGTTACGGCGTCACTAAACCAGTAAACAGTTTTAACCCTATAATCGTCACCTTTCAAGAATGGAAGGCTATATTCAAAGATTTGAGAAACCGAGAGCTAACCATTAAACAGAAAGTCCAGTTGATACTCTCACCCCCATCGGATTAAACGGACGATAGACAGATTGTATTAACTAAGATACCGCCTCAACTGGATTCAAAGACATCCCCACCGACTCGATTGAATAGTAAAGCACCGTTTTCCGACAATTTATTTATGATCTGGGTTGCACGCGTACCGCATACTATCAGATACTGAACAAAACTAACCTTCAGCCACAGTAAACGTTCCGCGCTTGCTGTTCAGGAAATTCAATGAGTTCAGATAATCAGCCGACCTACTTCTTTTTCGATTACGAAACGTGGGGCGTGAGCCCAGCAAAAGACCGTCCGAGTCAATTTGCAGGTGTTCGTACCGACCAAGATTTCAATGTTATTGGAGAGCCTCTGGTTATCTATTGCCAACCTCCTGCTGATTACCTCCCTGCACCTGAAGCTGCGTTGATCACCCGTATCACACCACAGAAAGCGGCTTCACAAGGTCTCCCTGAACCAGAGTTTATCGCTAAGATCCATGCTGAGTTAGCCAAACCAAACACAACAAGCCTTGGCTATAACAGTATTCGATTCGATGATGAAGTAACGCGTTACACCTGTTACCGAAACTTCATCGACCCATATGCGTGGAGCTGGCAGAACGGCAACTCACGTTGGGATCTGTTAGATGTAATGCGCGCTGTTCACGCACTGCGTCCTGAAGGCATTGTTTGGCCAGAGAACGAAGAAGGTTACCCAAGCTTCAAACTGGAACACCTATCGGTGGCAAATGGCATTGAACACGAGAACGCGCACGATGCGATGGCCGATGTTATTGCGACCATCGAGTTAGCGAAGAAGCTGAAAGCTGCGCAACCTAAGATGTTCGATTACCTTTACAACATGCGTCATAAGCGTAAGCTGAATGATCTGGTTGATATCGTAAACATGACACCATTGATGCACGTTTCTGGCATGTTTGGCCGTGACTGCAACTACACCAGCTGGATTGTGCCTATGGCTTGGCACCCAACCAATCAAAATGCCGTTATCGTGGTTGATTTAGCCAAAGATCCAAGCCCACTGTTAGAACTGGACGCTGATGAACTCAGAGAAAGGCTCTATACCAAACTCAGTGAACTGGGTGAAGACGAGTTACCCGTACCCATCAAATTGGTTCAACTGAACAAATGCCCTATTCTCGCTCCAGCCAAAACGCTGACGGCTGAAAATGCCGAAACCATCGGTATCGATCGCCAACAATGCTTGAAGAACTTGGCACTGCTGCGCGAACATCCAGAGATCCGCGAAAAACTGATCGGCCTGTACTCACAAGAGCGCGAGTACGAAAAGAGTGATGATGTTGATACACACCTTTACGACGGTTTCTTTTCACCTGCTGATAAAACAGCGATGAACATCATTCGTGAAACTGACCCGAACAACTTGGCAGCTTTGGATATCACCTTCAGTGACGAACGTATTAAACCGTTACTGTTCCGTTACCGTGCGCGTAACTTCCCATGGACGCTCGACGAAGCTGAACAATTAAAATGGGCGAACCATTGTCGTGAGTTTTATGAGTGCCGTTTAGAAGAGTACATGCTCAACCTTGAAAACCTCGCGCACGAACATGAAAGCGACGAGAAGAAAATGGCTATCTTGAAGGCGGTTTATCAATACGTAGAAAAGTTAGCTAGCTAATTCCATTATCAAGAGACGTAACACTTTGAAAGAAAGATTGATCCAACTGGTTTACTGCTTAATCTCCTTCACCTTAATCATAGGTGCACTTACAGCAGGTAACGCGTTACAGCACTTTTTGGATACCTCAATCCCAGGCAGTATTTTTGGCATGTTGATTCTGTTTGCCGCCATGGTGATTGGTATTGTTCCTTCGCACTGGGTACAACCCGGTGCAAGCTTGATTATCCGCCTAATGATCTTACTGTTTGTTCCGATCAGTGTTGGGTTGATGGATCATTTCGACATGCTTATCGCGAACGCATTGCCAATTATGGCGAGCGCCGTTGGTGGCACATTACTGGTGTTGGTGTCCTTATCATGGTTCTTAGACCGCTTGCTTTCGAGAGGTAACTGATCATGTGGATTCTACTCACCATCGTGGTATTCCTATTTGCTCGCTGGGTAAGTCAAAAAGTAAACTCGCCGCTTTGTAATCCCCTACTGATCAGCATTGGTATCATCATTCCGATTCTCACGTTCTTTAGAGTACCGTTTGAGACTTACTATGCTGACAACACTTGGATTACCTACATGCTGCAGCCCGCGGTAGTTGCCCTTGCTTATCCGCTTTATGAACAGCTACCTCAAATCAGAGCCAACTGGCGCATCATCACCTTTGCTTGCACACTAGGCAGTGTGATGTCGATGACAACGACAGCATTGATCGCTGTGGCTTTTAAAGCAGACTTAAGTTTGATTGCGAGTTTATTAGGTAAGTCAGTCACCACACCAATTGCGATGGAAGTATCGAGCCATTTAGGTGGTGAAGCAGCGATTGCGGCAATACTGGTATTGATTGTTGGTCTATTTGGGGCAATTTTTGCTTATCCAATCTACAACCTCATTGGTATTAAGAGCCCTATTGCCCGAGGTTTAACCATGGGTACCGTGTCTCATGCTTTAGGTACTGCGACCTGTGCTGAAAAGAATCAGGAAGATGCTGCATTCAGTTCGTTGGCATTGGTTCTTTGTGGGGTTATCACCTCAATCATAGCACCGAGTATATTTTCGCTCGTGGTTTGGTTCTATTCTTAACTAAAACCTCACCACACGATTCAGCCCAACCAGAATACTGTTGATTTCAGTGCCTGCTTGGGCTTTTTATTCGCATTTATTCAGCAATAGCAGCCAAGTCGCGTCCTGTTTAAGCCAATAAGTGCGATATCAACGATGGTTTTTGCGCTTGCAATCGATTTCATCTGTGACCTCACTCTAATTATGCAAACCAATGTAACAACAACAATACAATAGTGATCGCTATCACAGAAAATTCCTACACATTGCATAAAATTAAAGCCTAAGGTCAAATAAGGATTCAACATGAACAGTCGTACTACCCTGGCGCTGGAAAGTGCTCCAACAGCAATCAAAGCACTTTTGAGTGACATCGTATTAGCAGACAACTTTGACGCGACATTGTCTCCAGAACAATTTGCTAGCCTCCTGCAAGCAAGTGGTTTAGCGGATGACGAGCTACGTATTGCGCTACTTCCTTTTGCCGCTGCGTATTCTTACGCGCCGCTATCTGAATTCTATGTTGGTGCAATCGTGCGTGGTTTGTCTGGCACTCTGTATTTTGGTGCAAACCTTGAAATCGCTGGTGCTCAACTTGGCCAAACAGTACACGCTGAGCAATCTGCAATCAGCCACGCTTGGATGAAAGGCGAACAAGGTATTTCTGATATCACCATCAACTTCAGCCCTTGTGGTCACTGTCGTCAATTCATGAACGAACTGACCACAGCAAAAGAACTTAAAGTTCAGCTTCCACAACGTGATGAAATGTCTCTGCAAGAGTACCTACCAGACTCGTTCGGCCCTGCTGATTTAGGTGTGACGACTGGCCTAATGACTAAGCTTGATCATAAACACACGACTGAAGAAACAACGCCTATTGTTGTAGAAGCGCTAGCAGCACTAAACCGCAGCCATGCTCCTTACACCAAAAACCTAAGTGGTGTTTCACTGCAATTGACGTCGGGTGAGGTTTTCACTGGTGCTTACGCTGAAAACGCAGCGTTCAACCCGAGCTTACCTCCTCTGCAAGTGGCGTTGATTCAACTTAAACTAGCTGGCTTCGATTTTGAACAAATTGAAAGTGCAGCTTTGGTTGAAATCGCCGAAGGTAGCATCAGTCACCTAGCGGATACGCAATCTACATTAGAAGCGATTAATCCTGACATTCCAGTGACTTACTTAGCAATCTAAGTACATCTGATTAACAAAATTTTAAATAAGCAGCCCTATTTAACGGGGCTGCTTTTTTTATAGCTGCAATTAACGCAACAACTTGCGCAAACGTTTGCTTTTATCATTGAAATAAGTATGATCACCCCGTTTTCAATCAATCGCTCAAAAGATCGGAAGGAATTTCTATGTTTGGTACTGCTACTCGTGAAAATGCTACTCGTGTACTTCTATTAGGTTCAGGTGAACTCGGCAAAGAAGTTGCTATCGAGTGCCAACGTTTAGGCTTGGAAGTTATTGCATGTGACCGTTACGCAGACGCACCCGCAATGCAAGTTGCACATCGTAGTCATGTATTAGACATGTTAGACGGCGATGCACTGCAAGCAGTCATTGAACTTGAAAAACCAGATTATGTGGTTCCTGAAATTGAAGCTATTGCCACCAGCAAGTTGGTAGAGCTGGAAGCGCAAGGCTTAAATGTCGTTCCCACTGCAAATGCGACTAAGCTAACGATGAACCGCGAAGGTATCCGTCGCCTAGCTGCAGAAGAGCTAAAACTGAGCACTTCTCCTTACCGCTTTGCAGACACCTTTGAAGACTTCGCTGCCGCTGTTGAATTCGTGGGCATGCCTTGCGTTGTTAAGCCAGTAATGAGCTCTTCAGGTAAAGGCCAAAGCGTTATCAAAACAGAGGAAGACATTCAAAAGTCTTGGGACTACGCACAAGAAGGCGGCCGTACTGGCGCAGGTCGTGTGATCGTTGAAGGCTTCATCGACTTTGATTACGAAATTACGCTACTTACCGTTCGCGCAGTCGACGGTGTACACTTCTGTGCGCCTATCGGTCACCGCCAAGAAGATGGTGATTACCGTGAATCATGGCAGCCACAAGGCATGTCAGACAACGCACTCAAAACAGCGCAATACACCGCTGAACAAGTGGTTAACGCATTAGGTGGTCACGGTATCTTCGGCGTAGAGCTGTTTGTCAAAGGCGATCACGTTATCTTCAACGAAGTATCCCCTCGCCCACACGATACTGGCTTAGTGACTCTTATGTCTCAAGACTCATCGGAATTCGCACTGCACGTACGCGCGTTTACCGGTATGCCGATCAAATCCATCACGCAATACGGTTCGTGTGCATCAGCGGTTATTCTAGGCCAAGGCACTTCAACTAACATTCGTTTTGAAGGTCTTACAGAGGCGCTAGACGCACCACAAACGCAAGTTCGCTTGTTTGGTAAACCTGATATCGATGGCCGCCGTCGTCTAGGTGTGGCGCTTACTCGTCGCAACAGCACTGAGACTGCGATTGAAGATGCAATTGAGAGTGCTTCTAAAGTAAAAGTAATTTACTAACCAGCTATTCAAATTCTGAACAATCACGACTTCAAATCTGAACAACAAAAAAGACGGGCTATCGAGCCCGTCTTTTTGTTGGTGTTATCTTTTTTATTGAAGCGGTCTTTTCGCTAGAGAGCTCACTGCGCTTAAGCGTCTGACTCAATCAAGTACACTTCTTCACTGAATCGAGACAAGCCTTTTTTGGCAATCTTCGGATGTTCATCGTCTGCAATATCTTGATTCAACAATGTGATTTTGTATCCCGCGAACAACTGACCAATCTCTAGTTTAGGTACGCTAAACGGAGGCCCTGCCATCTCGCTTTGGTCGTAATCCAGAGTCACTAGAAGGATCTTACCACCCGGTTTCAGTCGTTGTTTCAAACGCTCTACATACTGCATTCGCATCTCTTCAGGCAATGCGACTAAAGACGCGCGATCGTAAATGGTATCGACAGGCTGGATTGGCGCTGAGAAGTAATCGCCCGTGTAGATGTTCAGTTCATCGAATTGATACAGCTCGTGCTGACCACTGATTTGAGTCACAGTCGGGGTGTAAAGGTGCTCTGCAAAAAATGCGCGAACCGCAATCTGACTTAACTCGACACCTTGAACATCTTCATGCTTTGAAGCTAGCCAAATCAGATCTTCACTTTTGCCACAAAGTGGAACAAACACACTCTTCTCGTAGCTAGGCTCAGTCTTTTCCCAAAATTTAATCAGAAGTGGGTTTACATCTTCGAGGTGGAAACCAATTTGGTTGGCTGCCCATTTATTGTGCCAAAATTCAGGATTATTCATCTTTCGTTCATGTTAAACAGTCATAATGCAAGGGTACAGTATAGAGAGGTAAGAGCAACCTTAGCTTGGTTTAAAGTACCAAATTGGTTTCGATGAAATCAGAAACTGGCTAAGTTCAAAGTTCTAATAATTGCGGAACTAACGGTTGGATTATTTGTCTATATCTTCACATTTTAAAGCAATATTAAACGTTAGAGTTGGTTTCGGTCTTAACTAGCCCCATTTAATATGTAGTGAGTTAAGTTAAGCTGTTTTTACTCTTTTGCGTTACTGGTTACCCCTTTTGACTACCCGTTTTTGTAACCTTGTATTTTGGAGTTTGAATGAGTGTATTTCTCCGTACGACGGCCCTAATGCTTCTGGTATTGAGCCGAGCGCCTGCATTCGCAGCAACACCTGTTTCAACAAGTTCAACAGATCAATCGCGTACAGCGTCATCGCAAAACCAAGTTTCATCAAATGTATTCCGCCATAGTCTAAGCGGCTTGTATGGCATAAAAGCATTCGACTCACGTCCTACTCAGCCTTACACCGACTTCGATATTCTGTACAGCAAAGCGCATCAAGGCCAAGCTGAACTAGAAACTATCTGTAAAAGTACTGCCCTACTCACCAACTCTGAAGCGCTCTTTGCTGGCGTTAAATCTCAAGCTCGTGCAGAAGAAAAAATCGCTCTTGAGCTTGATGGTGACGTAACAAAAATTACAGACTTAGCCCGAGCAACTATCATCGCGAACGATGTAGAAAGCTTGGTTGAAGTTTACGAAGCGCTAAGCCGTGAAGCAGACGTTGTTAAGCTGAAAAACAAGTTTAAATCGCCAGCTGACTCTGGTTACCGTGACCTTAACTTGTTGGTTCGTTTGCCTAAAACCAACATCATTGCAGAGGTTCAACTTCACTTAAAAGCGATTGCTGATGTGAAAAGTGGCCCTGAGCACGAACTCTACGAAATCATCCAAGGCATTGAGCGTCACGCAATTGCAGAACATCGCCCAATCAACGATATCGAAGCGGCACAAATCAATAGCCTAAGACGCCAATCTTTAGAGCTTTACCAACAAGCATGGCAACCGTACATTACCACGCACATTAAAGCGGCATAACCACTGGCATAAACGCTTACCATAAACAAGAACGACAAAGGGCTGCATAATCGCAGCCCTTTCTTTTTATTAGTGCTCTCGCGTTGCTTTCATTAGTTCATTAGTTCATTAGTTCATTAGTTCATTACTATCAGAAAGCAAAATATAGGGATGTCACTATTAGTAGTTAACGAGAAGGGTGATTAACGAGAAGGGTAGCTAAGAAAAGAGAGTCAGGTGATACCACTAAGAGAAACTAGTGACAAGACAGTCAGCAAATGATGCATAAGACGTAGATACAAAAAGACCACGCTAGGCGTGGTCTATTGCTTGGCTACTTCTCGATTTTAATATTTTCGACTCGGGCCTTCAGTTTTTGTCCCGGTCTAAAAGTAACAACACGTCGAGCAGAAATTGGAATGTCTTCACCAGTTTTCGGGTTACGACCAGGTCGCTCGTTTTTCTCACGAAGATCAAAGTTACCAAAACCAGACAGTTTTACCTGTTCGCCATTTTCAAGTGCCTTACGAACTTCTTCGAAAAACACTTCAACCGTTTCCTTGGCATCCCGCTTGCTGTATCCGAGTGTTTCAAACAGGTTCTCAGCCAAATCGGCTTTAGTGAGTGCCATAAAACTTTCCTCAAAGCTATGTTATACATTGCTACCATCTTCAGTAGCGCCAAAGCATTTACCCTATTCAATCAATGAGATAAGGTCATTTACAAGGAAAGTGTATGCCAAGCTTCTGATTTTCGCCAACTTTTTTATCTCATCAATTTAATTATTCTTTCAAATCAGGAAGATAACTCCCTTGTAAAGTCACATATATAGCTAAAAAACACCTAACCAACAGGTACGATGTGATATTATATCCCACAAAACCCAACATAATAAGAATTTAAAACTTTAGTGTTCTAAAAGATAATTTTTGAGACCTCTATCCTATACCCAATAAAATCAGCCACTTGATTTGATATCAAACTCAACAGAGGTTACTAAGTAACCATTATTAAATATGATATTTGTATCATTTCAGAATTTAATTCGAATTAGTCAATCCTTTCGACAATGCTATTCTGCTGTGTTTTTAGAAAATGCTCAATCAATCGTCTTTATTTCCCTAAGAGGTCTTACGGTTGTCTTAGCAGGCTTCACTATCAAACCTATACCGACTAGAAACAGTACAGATGCCACAACTTGAGCGACTGATAGCACCTCGTCATACATAAAGTAACCACTGATCAATGCGAATATAGGTACTAGCAAGGTTAACGGCGCTGTCGTGCTTAACGGATATTGAATTAACAGTTTATTCCACACCCAGTAACCGAATAGCGTGGTTGGGTAAGCCTGAAACAACACAGCAATCGTTGCGTTCCAATCCCATTGTTCTATCGCCTGCCAAATAATTTGGTCACCGTGCAGCATCACCGCAAACAACACTAATGGAACTGGCGCAAATAGCATGCCCCACACGTTAAACGCAAAAGCCTGAGTGGTTTTAGACGCTTTAACAATCACGCCCATTAACGTCCAACTACACGCTGCGACCATAATAAGAATCACGCCATTAACAGTGACATTGCCCGTTGCTGCGGAAACCAGCACCGCCAACGCGCACATGGCTAACATCGCACCCATTAACTTGCGAACCGACGCACTTTCTTTGAAAACCCACACGCCAACCGCCATACCAATTAGCACATTGGTTGAAAGCAACACCGACGAAAGCCCCGATGAGAGCCCAGCGGTGATTGACCATGAAGCCATGCCCCAGATGCCCACACCAAACACAAAGCCATAACTAACTAAATAACGCCACGCGACATTCGGTCTTGCTACAAAAAATATCACCGGAATCACCGCTAGCGAGAAACGCGCGGCGGTTGCCAACAACGGATGAACATTGGTTACACCCATTTTGATCATCGAGAAATTGAATCCCCAAATTGCCATCACGAACACCGCTAACAACAAATCATTTCTTTTCATACTTACCCCTCCTTTGTTTTGAATGAGTATCCCTTGATCAATAAAACCAGTACAGATACAATTATTTACAATAAAAACCAGTACAGTTAACAACGGTCGTGACCATGAGCATCTACAGAAAGCTAGCCAATCAGTTTATTGATGAGATTGAAACGGGGAAAAGACCCGAAGGTGGACGCATGCCTTCGCTGCGTCAATTAGCTAAACAACAAGCCATCAGCATGTCGACCGTGGTGAGCTGCTACCAAGAACTGGAATCACAAGGCTGGATACACTCTCGACCGCAAGCAGGGTATTTTGTTTCTCCTCATAAACCTGCTCATTCAACCCCAGAGTGGGCACAGTTTGAAAGTAAAGTGTCGAGCGTCAAGCTAACCTCATCAACTCACAGCTCAATCAATGGACCTTTAGGGGTGTCTAGCACCGCCAATGATGAACAGTCGATTGTTGAACTGGAACGCAGTTTTCGCCGCGCTATTCGGCGTATGAGCAGCAGGCTAAACCATTACCCAGATACACAAGGTGAGCCAATGTTAAGTCAGGCATTATCCACTCACTTTGCCAAGCTCGATGTACACTTTTCACCTGAAGAGATGGTGATTACGGCAGGCTGTATGTCTGCGATTAAGGCTGCACTTGAATCGTGCACCAAAGAAGGCGACACCATCGCGATTAGTTCACCTTGTTTCAACGGCATTCTGGAGTTGCTCGGAAAGATGTCGCGACAAATCATCGAGATCCCATCTCTAGATGACGGTATCGACTTGCAACAATTAGAAGCACATTTGAAGAATAAACGAGTGGATGCCGCGATTTTTTGTACCTCTCATATGAACCCTCAAGGGATCAACATGTCGGCTAGTCAAAAACAAAAGCTTGCTGAATTAGCGAATCACTATCAAGTACCGATCATTGAAGATGATGTGTATCTGGAACTTTCTTATTCCTCACACACTCCACTCCCCGCGAAATACTACGACAAAGGCGGCTATGTACTATGGTGTGGTTCAATATCGAAAAGCTTGTCACCGAGTTACCGATTAGGATGGTGCTTACCAGGGAGGTTCATTAACGAATACAAGGCTCAGTTTTCTGCTGCAAGCTATGGCGTCGCCCTACCCACTCAGCTTGCAGTTGCTGACTTTATCGAATCTGGTCAATACGCAAAACACGTTAGAAGAAGGTGTACTCAGCTTCTCTCTTTGCGCCAGCAATACCTAAGTTATTTGGCTCAGCACCTTCCTCAAGGAGTAAAGATAAGTAACCCACAAGGTGGCATGGTACTTTGGCTACAAATACCAAATTTGAACCAATCAAGCTTTGCTCAGGCAGTTGCCGACCACAACATTGATATCAGGCCTGGGCACCTGTTTAGCACTCATGACCTTTACAGCAATTGCTTACGCATCAATATTGGTTACTCGTTAGAGGGAAAAGCCAAGCAGGAATTGAACGACTTAATCGAACTGATTCACGTTCATAGCTAATACGTTCCAGTTCTTAATACGTGCCAGTTTATAATACGCAGCTAGGACATCAAAGCTTTTCAGAATCGACTTTTTCATGGTCATTAGAACACCGAATTTTAATAGCCTTTTATCATAAAAAAGAAGGCTATCATTCCTATCTGATCTAGGTTAAAGCCCCGCACCGTAAGGAAAATGACTCGCTTCGATACCTTTAAATACTGAGTTTGCTAGCACATACAAAATTATGCAAACTGACTAATGACACATCACTTTTTAACTTCAATATACAACCGCCGGCGCTGGCGTTTTCCCGTATTTGAAGAGAATAATTATGAGTGATACAACAAGAAACAAACCACTACCTTCCTTTATCGAAGAACGCTTGAATTTCTATATTCAAGACCTCATTACCCAGAACCAAAGCCAAAAGCACTTGGTATTGGGTAAACGACCTCAGCGCAATGCCGTCGTGATGCAGAGCAATGATTACTTAGCACTGTCACACAACAAACCGATCCAAGACGCCCATCAAGCAGCGATTATTGAACACGATGACAACGTAGTGATGTCTGCAATTTTTTTACAAGATGAAGAGTCAAAACCTGCGTTTGAAACCGAGCTCGCGAACTATGTCGGAATGGAGAGCTGTTTGCTTTCTCAGTCAGGTTGGGCGGCCAATATAGGACTATTACAAACCATCTGCCCGCCGGACACATCGGTGTATATCGACTTTTTTGCCCATATGTCGCTATGGGAAGGCATTCGTGCCGCTGGCGGCATCGCCCACCCGTTTATGCATAACAATATGAATCACCTGCGTAAACAGTTAGAGCGCCACGGCTCAGGCGTTATTGTGGTCGATTCGGTTTACAGTACCATTGGGACCATCGCCCCACTACGCGACATCTACGAAATGGCGCAGGAGTTTGATTGTGCCGTCGTCGTTGATGAATCGCATTCATTGGGCACGCATGGGGAAAATGGTGCCGGCATAGTTCACGCATTGGGCCTTACAAACCAAGTCGACTTCATCACCGTAAGTTTGGCTAAAACCTTTGCTTATCGTGCAGGCGCGATCCTTGGGCCAAAACTGCTTTCAGAAACCTTACCGTTTGTTGCTTATCCCGCGATTTTCAGCTCGACCGTGTTACCACAAGAGGTGGTCCGTTTAGAGAAAACATTAGAGGTAATCAAAAGTGCAGATGATAAACGACAAGCTCTGTTCCTGCGTGCTAAATCGCTGACTACGGGTCTAAAACGAATTGGCTTTAATATCCGCAGCGAGTCTCAAATTGTTGCGTTAGAGTGCGGCAATGAGAGAAATACAGAGCGAGTGCGCGACTTCCTTGAAGAACGGAATGTGTTCGGTGCGGTGTTCTGCCGCCCCGCTACGGGCAAGAACAAGAACATCATCCGATTTTCAGTGAATGCCGATATGACACCACGAGACATTGACCATGTGCTCACAGTTTGTCACGAAGCGTACCATCACCCAGAGTTAGAGTTCGTATAACTCTGTACACACCAATTCTATAACTAACACAAACGGCAGGACTGAATAGACGCTATCATGTCGCGATACAAAAAGAGCCCAGCGAATTGCTGAGCTCTTTCTTGTGTTCATCTATTCATCTATTCATCTATTCATCTATTCATCTAGTTCAGCTGGATAACCGGACGGTACAACAAATCAAATCCAGTGTGCAATTTTATCGAACAGTCGGGTTTTATCTGCTGGCTTCACAATAAAATCTGACATGCCTGACGATTCCATTTTTTCCAATGTCACTGGGGAACTGTCGCCTGTGTGAGCAATAATCGGCACTGTAGAGTATTCTTTGGCTGCACTTCGGATTCGACGAGAAGCTTCAATACCATCCATAATTGGCATCTCGATATCCATCAGAATCAAATCAACATCCTCGGTATCCAAAGCATCTAACGCTTGTTGGCCATCTTCTTTCTGTACAACGTCAAAGCCCTGTTTTTCCAATAACATTGCGGTAAAACGGCGCAAAGATTCGTTGTCATCCACCACCATTATCGTACGTTTATTAGTCGCCTCTAGTGGTTTCACAGCAACCGACGGCAACACGTAATTGGAATCGAAAAGTAAGCGCTCGATGGTGGCTTTGGTATTCAGTAGCCAAACTTGTGTTTCCACCCAAATCGGTTCAAAAGCAACGTTACGAACACGCTTAATGGGGTGATGCTCATACAAATAGATGATTCTCGCTTCAGTGAACGATAGTAAAGATTCAATTCTATCGAGGTAATTGGCTCTTAAATCTAAGCTCTCCATATCAACGAAAATCAAGTCGAACTCAAATTGATATTCCTTATTTTTAAGTGCTGATACAACGTCTAATACGGTGAGGTCAAACCCCATAAAACGTGATGTCTCAGTAATTTTATCAGAGAGTACTTTCTGGTCACTCACAATCAACACTGTCTTTAGCTTAGTGAGCTCACTCTTAATTTCGTTCACAGAGTGAGAAGTCAAAGATGGAAAAGTCATCGTGAACTGCGTCCACTGTTCCACCTCAGACTTACACTTAATCTCTCCACCAAACGACCGCATTACTTTCTGACAAAATGGCAAACCTAAGCCGTAGTTACCTGATTGGCCGGTGGTGTAAAAATCCTGGAAAATACGTCGAATGACATCGTTTGAAATACCAGCTCCGTTATCGGTAACCATAATTTGATTGGTCACGTCATCACTGCACATGGTGACATGAATATGAAAATCTTCAGGGCTGCGATGATGGAATGCGTTCTTGAACAAGTTATACATCACGTACTTCAACAAGGTATCACTGCCCAAGAAATCAAAGTTGCTTTGTACATCTAAAGAGATCGCTGATTTATCAGCTGAGCGCTTATAGTTAAAGCTATCTATCGCCCCTTCAACCACCGCTTGAGCTGAATGTTTCTTGAACGTAGAACGAGATACTCGGTTTTCATCAATTGAAGTCAATAGAAGATCAATCGTCTCGTTACCTGAGTGAATAATCTCCATCGCTTCATCACCCACTTCACGTAACTGTATAACTTCTTCATTGCTCAAAGCGTATTGCCCTTGGTGGCCACCACTTTTCGGATTCGGCAATATGGACTGCATAACATCAATAGAAGTCAGTAAACCACTTAGTGGGTTTCTCATCTCATGCGCGATACCGGCCCCAAAAGATTTCGCCAATGACACCTTATTCTCATGTTCCACCTGATTACGGAAGTAAAATAAGTTACCGAACAAATAGATAAATAAGAAGATTGGCACATGCGTCCAATCCATTGTGAGTTCGAGGTAGAAGCCTTGTGCCACCCATGCACACAAGGTAGCAATCCCTATCCCGGCGAAGGTTTGTGCAAACATCACTCGAGTGACGTGAACTAATAGAATATGGAGGAAAATAGCCGACATGAAAGACATAACCCATACGTTGGACCAGTTATTCATCAGCAGCATGTAAAAGAAAAAACACGGTAAGCAGAGGGTAATAGCGACTTGATAATAAGCCGGAAGGTACTTTCGCCAATCAAATGGAATACGATTACGAACAACAATCCCAAGGAACAATACCGAGCAAAACAGACGCACGGCTAAATTTTCATAGGGTTGCGGAAACAAGAATTCCCATACAATGTAGTAAGCAGGGAAACCGACAAAGCCCATCCAACCCACAAGGGTTAGGTTAGGTTCTGCGTACTGATAAACTTTACGAATCGCGTTCATACAAATACTTTATTTACTAAGCCCTAACGTTTACAAAGTCTAAAATTTGATGTTGGTTCTTATGTTTTCCGCTGAGTATATTACACATCACCTCAGAGCAGTGAGCTTTCAATCAAATATGTATCAACGCTTTTGATTTTATTATGACTTAGATGAATAAAGTCTCGGTTTCATACTTTAACTCAGACAACATCCCTAAGTGATTCAGATTTATACGCTCACGCCTACACCAATAACGCGCCTTAGCAAGTGCTGCGCCTCTTCGTTTGCATTATGTCACTGTAACGCGATGCATCTTTCTTGGAGTATCGCCGTAATCAATCACCGCGTAATGTTGCGTTACCCTATTGTCCCAAATAGCCATTGATCCCTTGTCCCATTTGAAACGGACTTGAAACTCAGGGCGTCGTGCAATTTCAAACAGTTGGTAAAGTAAAACATCACTATCTTGTCGGTCGAGCTCGTTGATATAACGAGTAAACTGTTCATTGATATAAAGTGTTTCTTTACCGGTTTCCGGATGGCTCTGAACAACAGGATGGATTACAGGTGGATTTTTCTGCGCGGTTTTAAGTAGTGATTTGTGCCAATCAAGCTCTATCTGATCTGACTCAACTCCCTCGAAAGCCACCAGCGAATGAGTCGCAGACAACCCTCTCAGCTTTGCTTTCATGTCTTCATCTAATGACTCGAAAACCGCCGTCATCGAACACCAAATCGTATCCCCACCGGTGCTTGGAATATGTTGAGCATGCAACAAAGAAGCTTTCGATGGCACTTTGCGCCAGGTTAGATCCGTATGCCAATAGCTTTCCATGGGTGCATTACCACGGGTTGTTTCGATGACACTCACCTGAGGTGCGCTTTCGACGCGAGGAAAGAAGGGATGCGCAGGCTCGAGCTGTCCAAATCGCTCTGCAATCATCAAGTGTTGTTCTGGTGAGAGTACTTGATCACCTAGGAAGATGACTTGATGGGTAATCAGCGCCTGATAAACCTCATCGAGCTCAGTCACACTGCATGTGGCGAGATCGACTCCATGGATTCGCGCACCGATATGAGGGGTAACTTGTTCTATTTTCGCCATACTTTTTCTTTTTGGTTTTCTCTAAGTTGAGTTGGAGACTGAGACTGAGACTGAGACTGAGAGGAATAGCCTGTTATTAAACCGGACAAATACAACATTTCTTTCAACACTGTACGTTCCAAAAGAAAGTCTCACTTTAATAAGAACAAGGCCATCTAAAAAAAAGAGCCCCTACATAGGAGCTCTTTTCGTTTTTTGATACTTCCTGTATCCATAGACAAGTCCAATCTGTAGTACTTTCACTGAAAGCCAGATCATCGATATCTCCAGTTGTGTATCAACTTAAATGTAACACAATCTCCAGGCTTTTCTAAAACACAACAGAGATAATGAGTTTAGTCCCACTCCATCTCACCACTTAGCACTTAGCACTTTGGCACCCAGTTCTAGATCGCCTTCTGTTGCCTTGAGTTGTGGGTATGCTTTCTTCATGTAATCACAGATATCAACAGACGTTGGATTGCTTGTGCTTACCAGTGCGTTTTCAATATCTGCAAGATGCAAGCAAGCTCGACATTAACGATACTGATGTGGAATAAGTATTATTAATTTTACTTATGCAAAACTAAATTCTATCTTGGCTGCATTATACAACACCATAAACAAACGCAATTACGCAGGGAAAAAGACGATGACCGCCATTACCGATTTAGACATTCTGCTAAAGTCCATGTCACCAGAGATCATTGAAGGTGATTATGTTTTTTGTACTGTAGACGGGGGATTGGGAGATTATGTTCAACTCGAACCAATCGCGACCTTTCGTGAAAAGGAAAGTTTAACACTGGTTCTTGAAGAAGGCGTTGCGATCAAAGCTCAGTTAGACTTCGACGGTGTATTTAGCCTGATAACTTTATCGGTCCACTCGAGTCTTGAAGCGGTTGGATTAACAGCGGCTTTTGCCACCAAGCTAGGTTCATACGGCATTAGCGCCAACGTAATTGCTGGTTATTACCATGACCATATCTTCGTTCAGAAAGAGAAAGCAGAAGCTGCAATGAGTGCGCTGAAAGAGTTTTCAGAAACTGATTAATAAATAATTTGATTACTCACAAATACAAAAAAAGCGACGTAATCTACGTCGCTTTGACTTATTGCTTAACAATCACTCACTGATCAGGCATCAGTGAGTGACACAGTTAAGCAAGCTTAAAAGTCGCCACTTTGTCACTTAAACCAGCGGCTTGGCTCTTAAGTTCGTTCGACTCAGTTAAGCTGTCCTGTGCGCCCACAACTAAGTGGTCCGTAACATCTTTAATGGTCGTAATGTTCTGAGTAATTTCACCCGTCACGTGCGTTTGCTCTTCTGCTGCGGTAGCAATTTGAGTCGCCATATCACTAATCAAAGCCACCGCTGTGTTGATCTCTTCTAGCGCATGTGAAGCTCGGTCGGCATCTTCGACGGAATGTATTGCCAGTTTCGAGCTGCTCTCCATAAGATCAACCGCTTGAGCCGTTGTGCGTTGTAAAACATCAATCGTTGACTTTATCTCTTCTGTTGAAGAGTGAGTTCGTTGAGAAAGCACACGTACTTCATCTGCAACTACAGCAAAACCACGACCTTGTTCACCAGCACGCGCCGCTTCAATCGCAGCATTCAAAGCAAGCAAGTTAGTTTGCTCTGCAATACCTTGAATCGTAGCAAGTACCGTCGAAATCTCTTGAGCATGCTTGTTTAGCTCACTGATCACATTACCTGCTTCATTCACTTCATTGGCAAGGTTATTGATAGAACCTTTGGTATCGACAACCAGGGCGTGACCGCTATTAGTGCTTGTCGCAGAGTCTTGTGCCGCTTTTGCTGTTTGCTCAGCATGCGATGCAATCTCTTGCGTTGCACTCGCCATTTCCGTTACAGCCGTCGCCACCATGGTGATCTCTTGCTGTTGATGATTAAGCTCATCCACCGAACGATTCGCTCGCTGAGTACTTTTCTCTGACTGGCTGTTAAGCTGCTCTGATTGCCCACGAATATGACCAATCAACTGCTGTAAACTTCCTACAAAAGTGTTGAAGTTCTGTGCTAGTTCTCCTACTTCATCTTGGTTCTCAACATGAATACGCTGAGTTAAATCACCACTACCATTAGCGATCTGCGCCAATGCTTGAGACACATGGTTCAACGGACGGAACAGAATAGTACACAGCAGGTTAAACAATATGGTACATACAATCACAACCAACAGTGTCACCAACACTTGACCGATCACCGCATCAAATAACGGTGCAACCAAAGAGTCATGATTAACAACACTGATAGTAATCAGGCTTGTACCATCAATCGCACGTGCGTACAGAACATAGTCGCTGCCATTTAACTCGATAGCCGTGTCTTTACCGCTAGTCAGTGCCTTCTGTACATCAGAAAAATCTAGCCCTAGCGAGCTAATGTTCTCATTCAGCAACTTTGTATCAGCGTGCGTGTAAACCGTGCCTTTGTTGGTCGCGATAAACATGTAGCCTTCGCCTGGAAGAATCACTTTTTCAAGGCTGTTTAGAATGTCGGTAATTTCTACATCAGCACCTAAAACGACCTGCTGGCCATGCAGTTGCATTGCAGTACCCAACGACACAACGTTCGCCCCAGTTGCCGCGGCAACCGTTGGGTTATCCATGAACACCTTACTTGGGTTCGCAACCGCATTGGTGTACCAACCCCATACGCGTGGATCATCATTGCCCGGTGGCAACACTACGCCATTCGCATTTTTTTGCGAGCCATCAGGGAACGCTAAGAACACATTATCAAACGAGCCTGAATCACGAACCTGCTTCAGGTGAGTGACCAAGCTTTCTTGTTGTGACTCCTTCGAAAGTGAAGTAAGCGCACGCTCTTTGGATAAGATCCAATCCGATACATATTGATTGTAAGAAGCTGACGCACCTTCTAAGCGCTGTTCAACTTCAATATCCAACCGTTGCAATGAAGCACGAAAAGACAATACCTCGACCAAAATCCCCCCCAGGATAATGGCCATGCTAGCAGAGATCGCCAGCTTATTTTTAAGCGAGAGTTTCTTGAACATAGGAAACCTATAATTTGGAAGTAAAAACCGCGGTGACAAATTTGTCACCAACACAGTTTGCAAGCACCATTTATTTTACGCTTTAAAATAAATTAATAAACCATCCAAGGTTAATATCAGCAATATATGTGAGTAGGGGCACGCATAGCGAGACATTCACCAAGTAAATTATTGATTGCATGAGAAATTATACCGAACGGCCTGTTGGAGGATAATTAAGTTAAATACGCTCAACATAGCGTTGTTAACTAGACGAAAAATAGAAAAGGACCCAACACATAACGTTCAGCCCTTTATTTCTCGTCATTTAAACCCAACGGCATTCTTATTTCCATCAGATCAATATTTATATTCGATTACTTAGATTTCACCGAAGTTGGGGTTAGTTAATAATCGCTTTAATTACTTTACTAACTATTAGTTTTGTCAGTTATTGTATTTTCACTTACCCAATACTAACTCAACAACCAACGACTACTAGTTGTTCGTCACAGAAAGTTTGTAGCCCAAATGTTGAACATTCACATCAGCGTAGCCTAGAGCAACGGCATAGTCTGCTGCGTTTGTGAAAGCAGAAAACATGATTGAAACGGCTAGTGTTATAAACACACTCATTTTCATATTTTGTTCCTTTTTGGCTAAATAGTTTTAACTGGTTAAATGGGGTTAGTTAGTTAATTGAGCGAACTGAATGTTATTACCAACGTGAGCGATATGAACGATGGCAGCTTTTACAAGTCGCCTGCGCTGCTTCTAACCCTGATTCCACCAGTGATACATTACCTTGTTGGCTACCTTGATAGAGTTCTTGGAACCCTTGATTCATTTGACTTAGTAGTCGTTGGAATTTTTCAGGCTCACTCCACACACTCTCTTTAGCTTTACTTCCCTCTTGGCTGCCCACCGGAAATGACGTCAGTAACAATTCGCTATGAGCTGTTAGCTCTAAACTTGTTTTTTCTAATACCTGCCAACTCGTATCGTTGCCATCTAATAAGTCTTTGGCTTGCTCAATCAAGGTTTCAACTTGTGTAAATGCGTATTGGCGCTGTTCAATTTGGTTCGCATGATCTTGTGATGCCAAAGCGTGGGTACTAAGTAAAACGGTTGTAGTGCACAGTAGGCTCACCAATCTCTTGTGAATCATTCTCTTGTTCATATTGATCTCTCCTCGCTTCATATAGCTTTTGTTGTCTGGTTTCGATACAGACATCGATGATTCGTTTCGGTGTTCCGTTTTGCTCTGATGTCTGTGTTTCTTTGATGTCTGTGTTTCTTTGATGCCTGTGTTTCCTTGATAAAATCAATTTACATAGCAATAGTTGCAATTGCAACTGTTGCTATGTAAATTACTGTAAAGCGAACAGAGATTAAATAAACAAAAGAGAGAATGAAACTATGAAGATTTGGGATCTATCAACTCGCCTATACCATTGGACGCAAGCGGTGCTTTTCATGGGGTTAATGGCATCGGGCATTTCAGGTAATGGACCCCACGTTCAACTTGGGCTAGCACTTATGACGTTAATCGTTTGGCGATTGGTCTGGGGTTGGGTGGGTAGCGAAACGAGCCGATTCAGACAGTTTTTACGACCACCTAAATCAGTAGTTCGTTATTTATTAGGAAAAGAAAAAGAAAAGCCAGGCCATAATCCTGCTGGCGGTTGGATGGTTATTACACTGTTATCAGCTTTAACTATTCAGTGTGTTTCTGGTTTAGCCTTAGCTGGGCTTCTTGATCACTTACCCTATGCAAATATCTGGTTGAATGACTCCGTGTTTTCATTATTGGAAAACATTCACCTCACTATGGTAAAAGTACTTCCAACTCTGGTTGCGTTACACGTCCTTGCTGTTTTGTTCTACAAATTACGTTCAAAACCATTAACTTGGGCAATGGTCACTGGCTTCCAAACAAAAATCGAACTTAATGGCAGTGTTGCGTTTGTTTCTCAATGGCGTGCGTTAGGCGTACTAGCTTTAGCGGCACTGCTCATCATTATGCTGACAGTGTTGGCGTAAGTTAATAGGTTTGACGAGTATAAAACCGGATGTACAAAAGGGGTAAGCCGACGACTTCTAAAAATCGTCTCGCGAATAGAGCGCGACTAACCAAAATCTAACGTCAGCAACAATCGCGTCTCGTTAGATGAAGTTACGGGTGAGCAATGCACCAGACCCGCGTTTTCGTTGCCACTCCATCGCTCCCCTTTAAGCAATGCCACATCACCACTCGAAAGTTGCTCGATATCCGACTCATGACTGTACAAGCCTGACTCTGAATCTGGCTTTCCGTTACTCCCTCTTCCTAGCTTCGTACGGTCGACCAAGTCGTTTGGCAGCCATTGAGTGGCAACACCATGATAGGTAGTCACTAAACGGCAAGGGACTTGGTCAACATGGAAGCGTGGACACATCGCTTTATTCAGAACCGCTAAACGGAGCCCTACTTCTTCAAGATCAAACAAACAACAGAACATATCCACCAGCTCTACCATGTTTTCTAGTAGTGCTTTAGATGCGGTTTCGTCGGTAGCAAACTCCAATTTCTCATAGGCGTTGTCTGGAGACAGGCTCATAGATTTACTGAAGCTTGGATTCAAGACGATAAATTCACTGATTGCCATTGTTAAATCTTCATCAAATGTACGCTGCCAAATAGCAATATTGACATCGCTTTGATAGATGCCTGCCAGCACCGTTGGCTGCTCAGAAGCGCTAAAGCATGGAGCATAATTCGCCTGCTCCTTGATACTCGCAGCAGAACCAATGTTAGGTGGCTGGTTATTATTGATTGTCACAGGTTTCGTTAACACGGCATCCATTACGTCATCTCCTTGATACATGCTTGATGTTTTCCTCTTACCGATACGAACGTTATTCTCAGTAAGAGTGATATTTTAGTTATGTTATAACATAACTAAAATATCACAAGCAACTTGCCGTACATGTTTCCAATTATATGGATATGCCTTTGCAGCCTTAGGGAACTTGATGAATGTGGATCACTGCAGAAAAACGCGAAAGCTTAGCTATGGCGTTCATATAAATTGACTCACCAAACAACTGCTTTCACATCATAAGCCCCAAGTTGGTCGAGAACTCAGACACGAAAGTGTTGAATTACGCGTTCTATAAGTTCCGAGATGTCGTTGATGTCACATGTCGTTACACAGCATGACGTCTTAAGGCTTTACATCTTGAGCGAGGTAAACAACAATCCCTGTGAATAAATCCATAACATAATGTATTTAGAAATTATGAGCAGCACAGAAAACAAAAAATCGAGTCCTCTTTTCGAAGTCGTATTTAACGTCTTTCTTCCTTCATTCATCTTAATGAAGTTCAGTGGAGAGGAACACCTAGGAACTGGCTTAGCACTACTTGTCGCGCTTGCCTTCCCTATTGCTTACGGTGGTATGGAGTTAGTCCGCAACAAGAAGTTTAACTTCATCGCGGCACTTGGCTTTGTCAGCGTATTATTAACCGGCGGTATCGGCTTCTTCGAACTTGATACTCGTTGGTTAGCATTAAAAGAAGCATTAATACCCGGCCTAATTGGTTTAGCGGTTCTTGGCTCAACCTTCACTCGCTACCCGTTTATCCAAAAAGTTATCTTCACGCCTGCACTGTTAAACATATCTCTAATCGAAGAGCGTTTAAGAGAGTTTGGTAACCAAGCAGAGTTTAATCGTTGCCTAATGAAGTCAAACTACCTATTCGCTAGTACCTTCGCATTTTCTTCTGCGATGAACTACTTTCTAGCGACTTGGATTGTGACTAGCCCAGCAGGTACTGCAGCTTTTAATGAAGAATTGGGTAAGTTGACACTTTACAGCTACCCGGCCATCGCTATACCAAGTATGTTGATGATGTTAGGTATCTTCTACTACATTTGGCGCCAAGTTCGCTCGATGACTTCGCTAAAAACGGAACAGATCTTTATTACTAAATAATTTTCGTTGCGTTAGCTCCGAGTACAAAACCGCTTCAAAAAAGCATGAGCCCAGCACACACGCTGGGCTTTTTTGTCTGTTCTACATACAGCAAAATATTAACTTTCAATTGATATCATGAATTAATTTAAACAAAACGATGTTCATTTTCATGACTCACTGTCCATAACTGGGCGAAAACAAGTAATAGTCAATGATTTGCATTGAATGAGGCGTGATATGTTTTTATAATCAACTTCGTTTGTTACTTTACAAAGTTCAATCCTAGCAATGACATAACTTCAGTTCATATTGGTCATATTTAACCAATAGTTTGCAAAAACCAAACGCCAGACGAACTCGACAAGGAATTTAAAACATGAACAAATCTCAATTAGTTGAACACATCGCAACTTCTGCTGACATCTCAAAAGAGCAAGCAGGCACAGCACTCAATGCACTCGTTGAAGGCATCTCGACTACGCTTGCTAATGGCGACGATGTATCTATCCTTGGATTTGGTAGCTTTAAAGTGAATAGCCGCGCTGCTCGCACTGGTCGCAATCCAAGAACTGGAGAAGAGATTCAAATCTCAGCGTCAAAAACACCAGCATTTAAAGCAGGTAAAGCACTAAAAGAGACATGCAACCTGTAAGATAGAAAATACAAGGAAGGTTACCAATGACAACTAAGGAAAAAACAAAAACGAGCCGCAGTAAAAAAGCCGGCAAGTCAACCAAAGCACAAGCAGAAGGGCCTAAGGCTCGTCAACGCATTGAAGAGCTGCTCGAAGAGCGTGAATTAGCCAAACTGTTAGAGCTGTAATTAAAGATTTACATGATGGTTTGTTGTCATTCAAATGCCACTGCAGATTTGCGGTGGCATTTTAGTTTGAAGAACAAGCCCTAGCGGATCACTCTTCTTCCCCCTTTCAATCCCCTCTTCACTTTTAATCCCCCTCGCTTTCAAAAACGAAACTTTAGCTTACTGGCTTTAAGCTGATATCGCGTTGACGACCATGCTTGAGAAGCGCATGATTTTATTTCGAGCAGAATAGTTTTTTGGCCGTGTAGCCCACCCCATAATTGTTTCTGTGCAACGTACCCTATTGAACGGCAGGTCACATGAATAAAATTGTTATGTTAGTAATGGGGCTGCTTTTTACCAGTCGATTGTTCGCTAGTATTGTGCCGCATGTTAGTCAACTTGAGCATGATGCACCTATTCTACTTCGCTCAGCGTTGATCGTAGGTGTTTCGGCTTATGCCGTCTGGACAGCGTTCAAATACTTCAAAAAGAACAAAGCTTCTAGTTCAGATCAAATCTAGGCGGTGCTGACATGAACTGGCTCTTTGCCGACGAACATAACTTTCCGCACTGCGTAATTTGGCTTTCGAGGAAATAAAGATTACGTCTGCTTTTCACCCATTGAGCGCGAATTTCGAGTTCCTGACCAATGGCGATTGGATGGTGAAAGCGAGAAGTTAAACTCACCGTCATCGCATTGATATTGTTATGGAACAAGCAATACAACATCGCGCTGTCGTGTAACGCAGTAACAATGCCCCCCTGCATAATACCGTCGTAGCCCTCAGCTTTATCTGTTGGTACAATCTTGGCTATAGCTTCATACTTAGCTAAATTTTCATGCTTAACTGGCGTTTCATGCTTAGCTAGCGTTTCGTACTGAGCCAAAGTCTCACCTTCGCCAATAGCTTCAAAACAAATGGGACTGTCTGTGAAAAAACCTTGGCTGCACACTTGGCAACGGCGATGGTTGTGAGGAATGAAAACCTTCATACTTACCCTTATTCCTGTGAACCCTTAGATTCCTAGAGATTGATATGGCTCGACCAAAAAAACATCGTCAATTATGTACCCGTGCGGCTTACTCATGTTTTAAGCCTAATGGCGTTCCTATGGACGAGCTTCATAAAGAAGAATTGCTATTAGAAGAGTTAGAAGCCTTACGCTTGGCTGATCAAGAAGGATTGAGCCAGCTTGAATCCGCCGAGCAGATGCAGGTGTCTCGCCAAACGTTCGGCAACATCATCAAGCGTGCAAGAGCCAAAGTCGCCAAGTGCATCGTCAACGGCCATGCGTTAGTGATTCAAGGCAGTTAATTCACGCGTTAGCCAGAAGTTATTTAACTCAGCGAGCGAGAACTCTTGATACTTAACTTGATACTTAGCTTGATGGTTCAGTAATCTGATACAACTTTCGGCTTTGCCCTTCACACACATCCTTGCAATTGCATTCGCGCTCAATGTCTAACTGTGCGAGTCCTCCACAACTGCCTTTGATTGGCTTGCGCGAAAAAATCACGCCTATCGCCATCAGTGTAACGACTCCGACAAACCCCAATAGCGTCAACAAAAAGGTCATTTACGGAACCCTCGAATAGCGCCTAGCTGATTAGGCTGTGCCATTAAAATCGAAGCTTGTTTTTTGTGCCCTTTCTCGCCGCACGTTTTATTGCTACACCCGCTATTTCGCGACTCGCGACCATAATCGAGGTCGGTTACTTCTTGTAGATTGCTAAAATCCAGAGTGGTAACTTCGGCTTTTCCTTTAGATGTAAAAACGCGAACATCATGATTGAACAAGTGCGACAGCATTTTCTTCCCGATGTGACGAACCACAACAGCTTTCACATCATAAGATTTAACGACGGACATCCATTGCTTTTTCTTATTGCACGGGCTGTCTGACTCAACCAAAGGAATAAGATGCTTTATTTGTTGTTGCTCATCGACAATCGCGATCTGTGGAGAACGGGCAAAATGGTTGCCGACATGAAGGTCACGACAAGGTATTGCGTATAACATAGTAACTTCCTGTTATTAATGATCAGGAATTCAGAATACGCCCCATTACTGGCATATGCCAATAATTATCGTGTGAGAAATAAGATTTACAGAATGGATACTTAAGTTAAGAAGTGAATCCTCAACAACATCATTTAACACCAATTGAAATAACAACTGACTCTCGCATGAACAAGCACATTCAGTATTATTGATTTACAAAAGAGGATTGAAACCGCTAAGACAAACCAGCGTGAAGCGATATAATGCGCCTCAACAAAGAACTACAAAGTAGCCATACATGCCTAAAGATACCGGTTTCACCACAGAATACACCCTCGACAAAACGTTTTTTGCAGAGTGTTATGATCAAACGAGCCTTCCGACGCAATTTCCAAAAGCCTATTTAAAGGCATTTTTGTTTCTTATTTTTGGTTGGGCTCTATTGGAATTTGAACTGTTACCTAGTGGCTACGTAGGCTGGTTTTTTATCGTTTTGAGTGTGATTGAAGCGTTCAGTGTATATTGCAAGAGAACCTGGTGGTTATGGCGACAAAAAATCAGCTCAGGAGCTGGCAGCAAAGTAGTCTTTTCAGGGGATACTGATGGTGTGAGTTATAAAAACCGTAAAGCCACCAATACTATCGCTTGGCGTGACATCGACCAACTTGAACAGACCGATCTCGGCTTTATCCTTCATATTGGAAAGCAGCGCCAATATGTGAGTAAATCTTGTTTAAGCGATGAAGCCATTGCCTTCATGGTCGAACAACACGAAGCATCTAAAACATCCAAAGATTCCTAAACTTTCTATGCTTTCTATGCTTTCTAAGCTTTCTAAGCTTTCTAAGCAAATTAGCATCAATTAATGCCTGCCAACTTGGTGGGCATTTTTACATCACCCTAAGTGTCATGACTGGACTACAACAGTGGCCACCGTATACCAAATAAGTGATTGTCACCTTTCCTTAATAACTCAGCTTACTGAGTAAGTTGCTCAAACTTCGGTAAATTCTTCACAAACCTCTGGTGTACATCCATATAGGTTTCCATATAGATTTCATCGATACTCTCACCACTCGGGAAACTCGATGAGAAGTCTGCGTGTTTGCGGTCAATCGACAATTTAGCGGCCTCGATAATGTGAGCGATGAACATTCGCGGATCTTCCAAGCCGATAGAGATACGCATTGTGGTTGGCTTGATGCCTGCTTCATTTAACGCTGCATCACTAAGTTCTGAGTGCGTAGTCAGTGCTGGACACAGTGCCACCGTATTGGTTTGCCCTAAGCTCACTTGCATGCCGATTGCTGGCTCAAGCATGTCAAAGAACTGTTTAAACCCATCTCGATTGATTGGTTCACGGTCGCCGTTACCTTCCATATCGATGGTGAAAAGCGCCGCTGGTAAACCCAAGTACATGTTGTTCTGGCAGTGTTCATAGTTATCGCTGTCTGGCAAAGCTGGACATGACACATTGATGTCTGGGTGGGCATCGAAGATCTTCGCCAGAGCCAGGGTATTAATCGTTTTTTGCACCACTCGCATCTCATACGTTTTCATACCATTGAGCACTTCAAACGCTTTGTCTGCGTCTAGGAATGCGCCCTTAATGTAGTACACATTCCAAAACAGCGTTTCGTTCCATGGGATTGTGGCTTCATCACCGTTAGGCTTAGTGCAAGTGACCTCTTCTCCTTTTGGAACAAACATGGTCTCGTTGCGGCCAATCACAACCCCAGCTGTTGTGGTACCAGAACCCGCCAGTTCTTTGGTGTAGGAGTGAATCACATAATCAGGCCTTTCCATCACATCATCGCGTTTTAGTACTGGATGCAACAATGGAGTCCCCACTGTCGAGTCAACAATCACATCCCAACCACGAGAGTGACCTGCTTTACTGATACTAGCAACATCTAACACGTATCCATGCGGGTTACACGGTGACTCTAGGTAGACGTAGATTTTCTTACCTGCAGCGATGCGATCTGCGTATTTATCGGCAACCTCATCAAGTCGCGTCGCAAACTCATCCCCGGAGTAACCATCCACCCACTCTACCGCGACATTCAGGTTCGAAGGCTTGCCAAACCAATCTTCCAACAGTTGGTAAGAACCGCCGTAGATATTGCGTGAAGCTAAGACAATGTCTTCATGGCCAAGTAAATGGCTCAACAACCCATCAATGGCCGCCATCCCCGAGTTAAAGTTCCATGCGAGGTACTCATTGGCTCTAGATCCTGCCTCAATATCAACCATGTGGTTAGCCAGTGAAATCGATGTTGGGTTAAGCAGTCGAGAGTAAATATCGTGCAGCGGCTCTTTACCGTTAAACGCATCTTCAATCCATTCTGTACACGCAAACAAATAGGTCGCGGTACGTGTAATCACAGGGCTTGCAGAAAATATAGCAGCCACATTATCGAAGATAGGATACGCGCCTTTGGATGCAAAATTACCATTATTGGTAGCTATAGATTGGTAAGTGGCGCGCATTGGGTTTTGCAGATTGTCGAGGATCTTAGCGATCTGGAATGACAAAAAACGTTTGGCGTTAAACCAAGCGATTCGGTCGCTCTTATCGAGATCTGAAAGGCCATCAACCGTCAATGCCCAAAGATCGTGTGTCTTGGTATTGGCTTTGTACAGTGTCGTCGCCAGTTCGATAAGCGTGACGCCGTAATCACTGTTTGGGTCGATACCAAAATGCTTGGCTTGCTCAATGGCAAGGGCTTCTGCTTGTTCGTGTTTGGTAGTTTTACGCAGCGGGCTAAGTTGAGTTGAAGTATTCATAGTTCCTAAGTCATTCCATGCTTGTTGTTCCTCCTTTAATTTTAGTTTTGTGCAGATGCTAAAAATTGCTATTTACGAAGTAAGACATACACTTTGAGCAATAATATTGCCAAACTAAATTCAATATTGATGGAATATGCCAATGGATGAGATCGATAAGAAATTACTGGCTGAACTGCAAAGCAACGCCCGCCTGACTAATCAAGAGTTAGCCGATCGCGTGGCACTGTCGCCCTCTCCTTGCTTGCGCCGAGTTCGAGCATTAGAGAAACAAGGGATCATTCGCGGCTATCACGCCAACGTCGACCAAGAAGCATGTGGCCTACCCGTTAATGTGTTCGTGTTGGTGAAACTGGAAAAACCGACAGAAGAGAACATGCGAGACTTTGAACAGCACATCGAAGTGATTGATGAAGTGTTAGAGTGCTTTCTAATGACGGGCAATCACGACTACCTGTTGCATGTAGTCAGCGAGTCGCTAAAAAGCTACGAGCAGTTTATCCGCAAGCAATTAACCCGCCTGCCCAATATTGCTTCGATTGAATCCAGCTTCGCCTTCGGTCAGGTAAAAACAAAGACCAAGCTGCCAGTCAGGTAATGAGTGTCACGATAACTTGGGTTTAAAGACCTCTAGATCATGATCAGCACTGATAGAGTCCTGTCCATTGCTACTGAGTCAGTGCCGCCTCGTTTCCGCGCCTAAGCCATAGAGTTAATCGCTTGGCTCAACATTTATAAACCAGTCTTGGTTGCGCCAGCATTGTGAGATGCCCTAGGTCTCATTGTCGTAAATTCGGTTTTCGATAGCCCGAAATTTCCTTTATTTTCAAAGCTGTTTTGTTATATTCATGTGAAACATTACTAATATAAGAAATGGCTTAAATGATAAAACAAAGTTGTACTTTTTTAACGTCACTGTCGCTGCTGCTATCCGCTAGCACTTTTGCATACGATCTTGAGATAGAAGTTTTTGAAGGCGAAGAACTCGCACTTTTAAAGAACGCAGAAACGTCTAGCGATAACGAATTGCTAATGCAGGCTGCTAACCTTTTGATTGAAGACTCAATGTATGAAGAGAACTTACAACGCGGATATGAGTACATGAATCAAGTCGCGGGATCTGGTGAGGTAAAAGCGATGATTACCTTGGCAGATAATTATTACTACGAAGAGCAATACGAAAAAGCACTGGCTTGGTACCACAAAGCTGAAACCAGCAAAGACCCTTATGTGCTCTACTCATTAGGCGTAATGTATTTTGATGGTGAAGGTACACCTGTCGACCTAAAGAAAGGCAACGATTATTACCTAGCTTCTGCAAAAGCGGGGTATTCTGACGCTATGTATCAACTCGCATTTTCATACGATGAAGGTCAAGGCGTCGCTCAAGACTTCTCCAAATCTGCGTATTGGTTTGAGCAATCGGCTAACTTAGGCGATGCAAGTGCTATGTACAATTTGGGTATTTCTTACCTAAATGGACAAGGCGTTGAAAAGAGTTGCTCTAAAGCGATGCAATTATTTAGCAAAGCCATTGAAGAAGATGAACATACACTTTCTTATGTGAAGATGGGTGATATTTACTCTTCTACGCGATACAAAAAACCGTGTGGTTTCAAAACTACAGACGCAAAAAAAGCATTAGAGTATTACACTCACGCCGCAATGCAGGGCAACGATTATGGTCAATATTCCGTTGGTTACGCCTACCGTAATGGTCACGGTACATGGAGCGATTTTGTTAAAGCGCTAGCATGGTTTGAAGTCGCACAGGAATACGGAAACTCGGATGCAGAGAAAGAGATCATAGACGTTAAACAGTACATGTCGAAAGAAAACATTGCCGCAGCTGAGCAGCTTAAAGACTCTTTAATCGAAGATATCTGGTAAGGATAGTAACGACTCTAATTGTCATGGACTAGAACACTTCTATCCAATTACCCGTTAGAGATCGGTTTATTGTAATAGCCTCAAAACTAAGGCCTCCCACACGCGAGGCCTTAGTTTTATCTACAGAGCCGTTTATCTATAACTAATTAACTAATTATCCTATTAGCTAATTAATTAACCGCTCCAACCAACTGAATTATGTTCAGTCCATTCGAGTAATGAAGGTTTGTTCGTCATCGACAAAAACCACATAGTCGCCGTGATAAATAAACACTCGACCTCGCCCTTCAACGATACACGCAAGCTGTGGGTTCAAATCTTCTTCAAGATCTTTACTTTGATAGGTGCCGGTATCGGTGATCACACCGCGGAGTTTAGGTAAAAATCCATAGCTGCGCTTGGCTTGATCAATCAGGCTCAATTCACTGGCGGTCGAGAAGTAAGATGGGATTGGGCCTGCATCTTCGATAAACATAGTTTTCAGTTCTTCAAAAGCTGTAATCACCAGCCAGTCGATGCCGTTAACGTGATGGATAAACATTGTCTATAAATACCTAGATTCTCGATAATTCTGATGCGGGGATTCTATCACTATCAGACGCGATTTGTGGCAGAACCGTATTTTCTTTTATCTTCCTGTCTCTAAGAGGATACATAGCTGATCTTCCTCGCGAGTTTGACGTATAGGCTCCTTAAAAGGAAGGAAAACTATGGCCAACGTCTACGTCAGCATCGGAAGCAACATTAACCGCGAACACCACGTCACAGAGTCTCTCAGCGCATTGAATGACCGCTTTGCACCGCTGCACATTTCTAATTTCTACGATTGCGAGCCTGTCGGTTTCGAGGGGGACAACTTCCTAAACCTAGTCGTTGGGTTTGAATGTAACCTCCCTGTCGCCGAACTGGTTCAGGTTCTACATCAAATCGAAGCAGAGAATGATCGCAAGCGTCAGACCAAAGCCTATGCTTCACGCACGATGGATATCGACATCCTTCTTTATGGTAATCAAGTCGGCATTATTGATGGCGTAGAGTTGCCTAGAGGCGAGATCACCGAATACGCATTTGTACTCAGGCCGTTAGTCGATGTTGCCGCACAAGAACGCCACCCCACTCTAGACATCTCGTTTCAACAGCTCTGGGAAAGCTTTGATCAATTGAGCCAGAAAACCGAACCCATCCCTTTCGAGCTCAGTTTCACTTAGCCTTTCCATGACTGAAAAAAGAACGGCTGCAAAATGAACGACTGAACTCTCAATCACCTGAGCTTTATTGATCTTTTTTTAAAACAGGCACGTAACTGACTTCACTTTCTAAGGATTGGAAACTGTTATGAATCACAACGCCATTATCACCATTACAAACCTGAGACTAAGAACCTTCATCGGCTTCAACGAGGAAGAAAAGTCTAAGCAGCAAGACATTGTTATCAACGCAGAAATCCACTATCCCGCCAACAACCTTTGTCTCTCTGATGATGTGGAGAACGCACTTAACTACAAAAACATCTGCAAGAAGATCATTCAACACGTCGAATCCGGAAGGTTTCTGCTTTTGGAAAAATTGACCAGCGACGTACTCGGCATCTGTATCGATCATCCATGGGTGAAATACGCTCAAGTGAGAATCGACAAGCCTCATGCGCTACGTTTTGCTGACTCTGTTTCGCTCACTCTGAGCTATGAAGCAGACAACGACAATAATTCATAAGGAGTGTGTCATGCTGAATACAGAAGCCGAAAAAGTAAGAGAAGCGTTGCTCGCAAGAGGACTTGAAACTCCAATGACACCGAGCGAAATGAATCCCAACCAGAAGTACAACCGCATCAAAGGACTTTTGACGGAAGTTGTCAGTACGCTTGGGCTGGATTTAACCGATGACAGCCTTGCTGAAACACCCCATCGCATTGCAAAGATGTACGTCCATGAGATATTTTCAGGGCTAGATTACGATAACTTCCCGAAAATCAGTGTTATAGAAAATAAAATGTCGGTTGATGAAATGGTTAAGGTTTCGGACATCGACTTAACATCAACGTGCGAACATCACTTCATTACTATTGATGGTTTAGCGGAAGTCGCCTACATCCCTGAAAACAAGATTCTTGGGCTGTCTAAAATCAACCGTATTGTTCGATTCTTTGCCCAGCGCCCTCAGGTACAAGAACGTCTTACACAGCAAATTCTGGTCGCAATACAGACTCTCGTTGAAACCGAAAACGTGGCCGTGACGATTAAAGCAACCCACTACTGCGTTAAATCCCGAGGCGTCATGGATGCAAACTCTGAAACCTCTACAACCGCGCTTGGTGGTATTTTCAAAACTAACCCTCAAACCAGAGCTGAGTTTTTACGATGAGTGAAACGATACTAATAACCGGCGTGGGAAAGCGACTCGGGTTCGCACTGGCGCAGCAACTTTTAGCGGATGGATACAAAGTGGTTGGCACTTACCGCAGCGACTATCCTCAACTGCAACTGTTGCGCGACAGTGGAGCCGACTTGCAACAGGTGGACTTTTATCAACAAAGCAGCCTAGAAGCATTTCTTCATTATGTTGGTCAAGAATATAAGACACTTCGAGCCATCATACACAACGCTTCAGACTGGAAGCCTGAGAACAAAAACAAGCCCAGTGACAATGCATCACAAATCATGCATCAAATGATGACGATTCACGCTACCGTGCCTTACCTGTTCAATTTAACACTCAAAGACCAACTGATGTCTGGCGATGAAACTTCAGACATCATCCACATCAGTGATTACGTTGCGGAAAAAGGCAGTAAAAAACACATCGCTTACGCGGCCAGTAAAGCTGCGCTCAATAACCTAACGCTATCGTTTTCAGCGATGCTCGCTCCCAAGGTCAAAGTAAATACCCTCTCTCCAGCCATGATTAAGTTTAATGAACATGACGATGAGGCATACAAAACCAAAGCTCTGAAGAAAGCTCTGATTCCGACAGAAGCAGGCTTTGAGGAAATAATAGATGGCATCAAGTTTGTGTTGGCCAGTCACTACATGACAGGAAGAACCTTGCACCTTGATGGCGGCAGACATTTGAAGTGATGGTCTTACATTGTCTGTTACCTAAAACGGCTGTTATATAGCGAATGTAGTTAACTAGAAACCGCTATAAGTTAGAAACCGCTATAACCTAGAAACTGCTATAAGAGTGAGGAAGGCGATTTTCTTCGTCCCAGCCTGATAACTCAATATTGATTAGTGATTTGCGCTTCTCATTACACAGTGAAGCGATATTGATAATAGGCAGCTGGCTACGAAACTGCGCGGTAAGGATAACCTTTTTACTTCCACTCAGGCTGTCTCGGCATTGCGCCAAAACCGCTTCAGTATCTAACTGGTGTGCGCTCTCGATAATCTGAACATCAGCGTTCTCTTGATAACCATTTATCAGCCAAGATATGGCAGCTTCTTCTGAGCTGGTGAGCACGATGACATCTTTTGTTGCCATAAGCTCGTGGAGTTCAAGCTCTTTTAGTTCAGTTTCCATAATTAGGGCGTGTTGATCTTTCGAGCTGATTTTTGCAGCGAGTTGCTGGGTATTTATACAAGGCAGAGGCTTTGACGTGTAGCTAGCCTACATGAGAAGCCGCTAACGCAGTAGAAATGACCAGCAAACGCTGCCCGGAGGGTTCGGCTAAAAGCGTTTTACTCTTTGTTGAGGGAGATTTGCTTAGAATGACTATGCTACTTCTCCCTCGCCGCGATTAAAACGCATTTATCTCGAACAAAATTTAACCACGAAAGGTCAACACGCCCTAAAGCCTTATTTAGGACAGTTAGCCGATACAGCTATTTTTTGTCTGGCGAAAGCCGCTAGAAACCTTGATGATTGGGAAGTAAAACGATGAGCGCACCAAAGACTTGGGAATCCATTATTAATGATGAACGTGACAAAGAGTACTTTCAGAGTGTCCTCGCGTTTGTTGAACAGCAACGCAATAGTGGGAAAACCGTCTACCCCCCTCAAGAACAGGTGTTCAGTGCCTTCGATATGACGCCTTTCGAGTCCGTACGCGTGGTTATCCTAGGGCAAGATCCTTATCACGGCGCTAACCAAGCTCATGGCTTAGCTTTTTCTGTACTGCCAGGTGTAAAAATCCCTCCTTCTCTACGTAATATGTACAAAGAGCTTGCACAAGATATAGAGGGCTTTGAGATCCCGAGTCATGGCTACCTCGATTCTTGGGCATCTCAAGGGGTGTTGATGTTGAACACTGTCCTTACAGTAGAAGAGGCAAAAGCCCACTCACATGCTAAGTGTGGTTGGGAAACCTTTACCGATGCCGTTATTGCAGAGCTCAATCAGCGCTCTGAACCGATCATCTTCTTGTTGTGGGGCGCACACGCCCAGAAGAAAGGCCAAGCGATTGATGCAGACAAGCACCATGTGTTGGTTGCACCTCATCCATCACCATTATCAGCACGCCGTGGTTTCTTCGGTTGTCAGCACTTCTCAACAACCAACAAGCTACTTTCTTCTATGGATCAACAATCTATCGACTGGCGTTTACCAACATAAGTATAGGTTGGTGGTTTTCTGAGCAGGGTCAAATCATAAATCAGCATCTTCGTATACACTTATAAACAGTAGGTGTAATGGAGTGCAATACTATGATGATTGAAAGGATAAGACGAGAGCATGGCTATATGGCTCGTTTGCTCGCGATACTCAATAGTAAGTTAGAGTTTCTGAAACAGGAGCGAGAAATAAACTATAGCCTGATCGCAGAGGTGGTTCATTATCTCATGGACCATTCAGACAAGGTGCATCACCCGAAAGAAGATGTTATTTATCGTTACTACCTTAAGCAATATGGCAGTGATCAAGTGATTGAAGACTTGGAACTGGAGCATCAATTGCTTTCTGAGAAAACGGCGGACTTTTTAGGTGTGGTCGATATGATCCTTCAAGATGCGGTGGTTCCTCAACAAGTATTTATTGAGCAGCTTGAAGCTTTTGTTAAAGCTCAACGAAAACACATGGAATATGAAGAGAAGCATGTGTTACCAATGATTGTTGAGTCGTTCACAGTTAAAGATTGGCAAGAGGTGGAGTCTCAATGGCTTCAACCTGAAGACGACCCTGTCTTTGGAGAGACAATTGCTGATGAATACCGCCAACTCGCGGCTCGTGTTCGACAAAATGAACAAGAGTGCGTTTAGCCAGTTGTCATGTTGAAGCGTGACTATTTTAGATGCTCTCTATTTTAGAGGGCTAGTTCCCAAATGACGCTTTGAGCGGATTAAATACCTCGTAAAATAAAAAAGGCACCTATACAGGTAACACTGATCATTTAAGCATTTTCCTGATCAGTTGAACGATCCTACAGATGGTT